>NZ_JASNVW010000008.1 GCF_030186535.1 Ignisphaera cupida
CTAAGGAGCTCAAGGCAGAGGTGGAGGAGGCTGAGGAAAAGTATGCTTTCTACTCCCTTTTGGGAGTTTCCTTTGGTGCTACACCAATTGTTGTGAGCACAGGTTTTAACTTTCTACTCCCTTTTGGGAGTTTCTCATAAAAACTGTGTTGGTGCTTGGCATGGGGATTTAGAGATTTAAATCTTTCTACTCCCTTTTGGGAGTTTCAAGTTTGAGGATGGATGGGTAATTAAGCAGGCTAAGGATGTTGCACTTTCTACTCCCTTTTGGGAGTTTCCTGGAGCAAAGCTTTTTATTCAGCTTAAGCAAATTTTCTAATCTCTTTCTACTCCCTTTTGGGAGTTTCCAAATCATACACAATATTCAAATCGCCTGTGACGGGAAGGATATACCTTATCCCATCTTTCTACTCCCTTTTGGGAGTTTCAGGCGTTTTGCGGGAGTTGATTGGATGACGCTGATTAGCGGAATCTTTCTACTCCCTTTTGGGAGTTTCAAAATAGAGAATGGTCTCCTAAGCGTTTTGCAGCCATGGTGAATTCTACTTTCTACTCCCTTTTGGGAGTTTCTGTGTAGAATGTTCTACAGGTTCCACATCTACCACCTAGCCCCTTTCTACTCCCTTTTGGGAGTTTCTTGAGTATTTAAGGAATTTCATTGAGTCTCACAAGAATGAAATTACTGCTTTCTACTCCCTTTTGGGAGTTTCAACACTATTGCATAATCAGATGATTCATAGTAGAGAACAACATATCTTTCTACTCCCTTTTGGGAGTTTCCAGTAGGTTACATCAGTTGATAGAATTTTTGTTCAACAAAATCTTTCTACTCCCTTTTGGGAGTTTCTTGTTCTACACCTTGACTCGCTTCCAAGTATAAACAAAAGCATTTTTCTCGGGTTTGACCTTTCTACTCCCTTTTGGGAGTTTCTACAAAACAATCAATATGAAGCTAGATGATTACATTGCATCTAGACTTTCTACTCCCTTTTGGGAGTTTCTTTCCAATTCGTGGAGATGACCTTAGAAAAACCTTGAATCAAATAGCTTTCTACTCCCTTTTGGGAGTTTCTTGACAAGTATCATGCCCAGGGGGCTCCTAGGGGTGGTGGTGCAGCTCTTTCTACTCCCTTTTGGGAGTTTCCATATGCAAACAATGCTAATGCAATGCCCCAATCACAGGATCCATCTTTCTACTCCCTTTTGGGAGTTTCTGGTTTTTGCACTATATAAAATATTTATATGTTTTTCTTTAAAAGTTTTGTTGAAATTCTCAAGAACATTTGTGGGAAAAGCAGCAAAATTTTTCTTGAGTGTTCTTATTGAAAAGAGTTGATGTAAAAATCCTGTTCTGAAAAATCTATGAAAAGAATTGAATGGATATGTTCTAAAGAGAATGAATTGAAAACAGCAAAAACAAAGAGTTGAAAGAGAGCAGCGAAACTAAGCAGCAACTCAGCAAAACATCTATAACCCTGTGGTATTACCTTGTTTCTGTGGTGATAATATGCTTCCTAGGTGGATTTGGGATTTTGTAAAGGTTGTTGGTGGTGATGTTGTTGCTGATGTTAGGGGTTGGAGGTTTGATGTTGTTGGGCCTAGGTTTTTGGCTAGACCTAGTATTTCTGATGTTACTAGTCCTTGTCCTGAGAAAAGAGATGTTTGGATTAGAAGGGTTATGAGGATGAAGATTGATTCTGATTTGTTTGTTTTGGGCAGGGCTGTTCACGAGGTTTTTCTTTACCCATTTAGGCGTAGATATGATTCTTTGTGGGATGTTTTAAGGGGTTTTGAAAAGCTCTTGGCATCTTTTGATCCATTGGCTAAGCGTTACAAGGAGCAGTTTGTTAAGCTGTTTAGAAAAAGCTTTGCTTTTGCTCTTTATAGTGTTGAAGAGGGGATACCAATATCTGTTGAGCCCATGATTCCTGCAGCATCTATTGGTTTGTCTGATTTTGTTAAGCCCGATCTCCTCGTTGGGTTCTTGCCTGTAGATATTTCTCTTGCATCTAATGAGAAGAATTTTGAGCGAAAAGAACTTGCCTTAACCGGTTATGCCCTTGCCATAGAGTCTTGGATTGGCCATCCAATAGACTTTGGTGTTGCAATCTATGTAAATCTTTTTACTGAGCCTATGCTTACTTGGAGAATTATTAGAGTTGATGATAGTCTTAGAAGAACATTTCTAGAAATGAGGGATAAAGTTGCCATGATTTTGGAGCATCCAGATGAACCACCTCCTGTTTCTAGCAACTGTCCACAGTCATGCCCATATATAGAGGTGTGCAAGAAGTGAAGATATTTTTTGTTTCTAACCCTGGAAGCAAAATTGTTGTTAGAAGAGGAGGTATATACATAGTAAAAAGAAACAAGAATGGTGTTGAAAAAGTTGTTGTTCCACCAGATGTTGATTCAATTATTGTTGCATCCTCAAAAATTGGAATATCATCCAAAGCCATTAGACTAGCAGCCTCTAGAGGAATAGACATTGTTTTTCTAGACTTCAGAGGATATCCAATAGCAAGAGTATATCCAACAATAATAAACAAAACTGTTGTTACAAGAATTGCGCAATACAATTTGTTTCAAAAAGACTATGGAGTAGAATTGGCAAAGGAATTTGCATATCTAAAGATTGTGAACCAGGCTGAGCTACTTAGATACCTAGCCAAAAGCCTTAGAAGAGAAGATGTTAGAGAAGCTGCATATCAAGTAGATTCCGTGGCAACAGAACTTAGACTTGCTGAAGACACTAAAATCTCCATTGACGAAATCAGACAGCTAGAGGCTAGAGCAGCCAGAATCTATTGGCAAACAATAGCCTCGATACTTCCACCAGAACTTGGTTTTTCTGGAAGAGATCAGGAAGCCAAGGACATTTTTAACATGGCTCTTAACTATGGCTACGGAATACTGTACAACACATGTGAAAAATCTCTTCTTATAGCAGGTCTAGACCCATACCTAGGTGTTTTACACACAACAAAAAGTGGAAAACCATCTCTCACACTAGACTTTGTGGAAATGTTTAGATCTATAGCTGTTGACAAGCCACTAATAATAAATGTTAAGAGAACAAAACTTGAAACGTCTGGGGATAGACTAGACTACGAGTCTAGGAAAATAGTTGCCAAAATAGTTCTAGACAATTTATCGCATGCACATATGTACAACAAGATTGGTAGGAGAGTCCACCTAAGCGAAATAATAATGAGAGAGGCATGGGAGCTGGCATTGAGTATTAGAGAAGGCAAAAAATATAAGGGTTTCAGGGCTGTGCTATGACAACATATGTTGTTATTGCCTACGACATATCCGATAATAGTAGAAGATTCGAAGCCTCTGAAAAACTTAGGGGGCTGGGTTTCGTCAGAATTCAGAGAAGCTTATACATAGCAAGAGGAGGTTATACACTAGCTAAGGAAGCTTTCAGAACACTTCTAAGGGTTATAGACAGGTCTAGGGATAGCGTATTTGTTGTTGTTTTGTCAAAGGAATCATTTGAAAAAGCCTTTATCCATGGAGCTGCAGTTGACTTAGGTGAAGAATCATCAAAAATACTTTAGCAAAGCCAATAACAATAGTTAAAGAATATGTCTACTGCCCTAGAATAGCCTATTTCAAGATGTTTAGTGTATATGAACCACCTACAGAGTCAATGCAATACTCAAAGAATTTAACACTGAAATACAATGAAATTGTAGAAATTGTTAATCAAAATCTGGGCAGCGGATACAGTGTTTTCGTTGAGGTTTTTGTAAAATCTAAGAAAATAGGTGTTGTGGGAAAAGTCGACGCTGTTGCAATAAACAGTTTAGAGGCTGTGCCAATAGAAGTAAAGCTCAATACCTCGCCAGAGAAACTAAAGAAAATTGCTTTGCATCACCTGGCACAGTGTATAGCTTACTGCATAGCTGTTGAGGAAACATTTAAGAAACAAGTTAACAGGTTTTTGCTAGTATCCCTAGAGCCTAGAGCTGTTTACGAAATAAAGGTAGGGGTGGCACTTAGAGAGTTTATCTATAGAATTTCCAAGGAAATAGATAAGATGATTGCGGAGGAGAAGATGCCTACTCAAACACCATCTAAAAGAAAATGCGCAGCCTGTTTCTACAGGAAAATATGTATAAGGTAACCATCTATAGTTTTGCAAAAGCCTTTCCAACTTCAGTTAAACAGTAAATGTTTCTCCTACCCTTTTTAACACTATAAGCAAGACCTTGTCTAACCAAGCTGGAAAGTCTTCTTCTAACAGTTGACACTGGTATATCTGTAGACAAAGAAACCTCATAGCTATCCACACATCCACCACCAAGGCTCCTCAATATAGACAAGCCCCTTAAGCCGCCAATACATAACCTAGGCCTTAACTCATATTCATATACCCTACCACTAACCACACTCACAATAGGTGAAACACCCAAGCCAATTAAATCCTCAACAGAAGTTAAAACAGTGTATGCCAACAAAAGAACAGCGCTTTGAAAACTCTCCTCACCAAATAAAACAATTTTTATATTGTTAAAACCCTTGGCAAGAGAAACCACATTAGCTACTGAGCCTGGCAAATCCCTTGGATCAGCAGCTAAAATTTTGTACCCACTGCCTCTACATCTATACCCAACCAAGGCAACTTCCGTGTTCTCATCAACGCCAACATACCTAAAAACTCTATCAACATCATCAACACAGTTTATAAGAAGAAGCTTTCCCAAAATCCTCACCTTTTTAAAATCTTGAATCTGTAAAAGCCAAAGCCTATGCCTCTCGACTTTCCTATATTTATTTTTCCACCAAAGTTTAGAAGGTCAATGAAGTCTCTTAGATTCTCCAAGCCCTTCACTCCATAGACTGCTTTCCCCATAAAAGCTTTAACAACTCTATTCCCACCTATATCTACGCTAACCACCCTAGTCTTGTTGTGCACAAGCTCAATAGCTCTAGACAAGGTTCTGGCTCTCTTCTTAGCAAGCTTTGGGTTAACACCAAGAAGCTCAGCAGCTGATTTTGCTAAGCCAAATACAAGTCTCTGTGGAGATGGGTATAAAACTCTCCAACCATGGAAAACAAATATTGTTGGGTAGAAGAACACCTCGACCAAGCCCCTACCACTAGCATCAACATATCTAAAATAGTTGCTAGCTAGACTAGATGAAAACTCGGAAACAACCTCAAACTCCAGTTCAGAAACATTAAATGGTCCAACAACACCACTTGAAAGCTTCTCAGCAATTTCATTCGGAAAATCCTTGCTAACTATAGAAAATGTGAACCAGATTCTAGAACCTGCATCCACCACCTCCCTAAACCCATTAACACCGCTTAAGACAGCTCTTTCTACTCCCTTTCGGGAGTTTCCAATAAACAGTGGCGAAACAGCCAATTTACTCACATCAACACCGCCAATAACATTATCTCTGATAACAGCAGATACAAAAGAACCACTCCAGCCAATTAATGGTCTGCTCTCAGTCAAAAACCCTATAACCTTAAAGACATAAATTTTTCTATCCCCTTTTGGGAGTTCCATCACCACATCTAACCTCTTTTTCTAGATCTAGAAGCTGCAAAACCATCGCATAAATTTATCAAACCACTAATAGATTCAACTATAACTTTGCCAAGCGTGACAGAATTTATTTTGAGAGACTCCTCTATGACGCTCTTGAAAAAGTTTTCAACAAATATCTTGCTGGTGTTGTATTTATCACTGCCCTTGAGTCTATCAATAGACACTAAAACATTGTAAAGCATATGCATAAAATCCTTAAACACGTTTATTTCTGCATAACCAAGCATTTCACTGAAGCAATCTAGGCAAGGTCTATGTATAGTTGGTTTGTCGAGAAACTTCGAAACAGCATTGTGTTTAGATGATTCGTAGCTTAAATATCCACGAACCTGATGATAATGATGCGTAATCACAGGCAAAACTATGAGTAGTGCTAGCACCTTGTCACTTGCCAATTCAGTGGGGTTATACAACAGAAATTTAACTGCATCCCTGCTATTCAAATAAATTCCTTTAGCATTGAATGCTAGATGCAACAAGAATGCTGAAACCATGTAGTGTCCTTCAAATAGCTTGCAAGTGTTTTTGATGCAATCAATTTGATAAATTTCTGCTGCTTTGCCTATATCATGTGTAAGCGCTGCAACAATTATTGCCTCTTTCACATGGTTTTGGCCAATTCCTAGCAGCTTTGAAATTTTAGCTGATAACGCATCGAGTTCCCATCTATGCAAACAATAGTTTGCAGTCTCTTTCATATGCTCTATAAGAGCTTCGCTTCTCTCACCATCTCTATACGCAAAACACATCTTAATCACCTAGACAAGGCCAAGACCATTTGAATAACAATCTTCCTTCAAAACATAGCCAGAGAAGACAATACTCCCTCTATACCTAGAAGCTAACTCTGCACATTTTCGTTGAAGTTGAGACCAGCTAGGACTGTCGAGCTCTTCAATAATAACATGACCATCTTTTTCTATTATGCAAACAGATTTCTCAACACATTTTCTATACTGCTTCAAAATCTCTAGTGTATATGTAAATGAGCCTAAAATCACATCAAAAACGTTCTTAGCCTCGCTAATTCTTTGACCTCCATAAACATAGTACTGTGTTAAAGGTTCTTTAAGCAGGCTATAGCTCATATCCCAAAGAGCCGCGTTGATATATCTCGATGGAAGAGCAACAGGTGTTGCAAGTGCTCTAAACAGCTTTTCCACCTCTGGGTTCTCATTAATTGAGACACTGCTTATTTCCAGCACTTCTGAGTATCCCCTGACCTCAACACCATTCTCGATGTAGTTAAACGGTGATCTCCAGTTAATGATTTTGTGTGTTTTCACAAATTCTATGATTTCTACTCCCTTTTTGGAGCTTCCTCTAATCAAATAAACAGTGGCATTGCAGTTACGTCTATGCCTACACACACGCCCAAAAACCTGTATTAATGATGGGATATTTGTAGCATCTCTAAATCCCACATCAAAATCCCAGTCAACACCAGCCTCAACCACAGGTGTTGCTACAACAACCTTGGCTCTAGCTATTTTTTTGAAAGCATTTTCTCTATCCTTTAAGCAAAGCCTGCCATGAATCAAAACCTTTTCATCATCACTTAAATCAAGTTTTTTGTAAAGATCAACAGCATCAGAAATCCTATCTCTAACAACCAGAACCTTCTCACCCATTCCAACATGTTCCATAACCTTGGAAGCAACATCGAATTCCTCAACTATTCCCGTTCTCCAACTTACAGACTTTGCAAATTCCTCAAACTCTCTATCCCTAACAAATACAACAGAATCTCTCTTTTCATCAACATTGGAAATAGCGAAAAACATTGCTCTACCACTGCTCCACCTTCTTATACTCTCTCTAAAGGCATTCCAAAGTGTTGCTGTTGACAATATTAATGGAGTTGATGTTGCAAGACTGAACTCTACCAAGATTTTTAAGAAAGATATAACTCTTTCAGATGATTCATCCTCAAATCTATTAAGCATATGAACCTCATCAAGAAATATTGTGGATGTGAATATTCTAGCCCTTGGTGTAGCATAGTGCTTAATCTCTCTAAATATCTCCGTTACTGGCACCCTCAGAAAATTATATGCAAATGAGTCTAGCGTGGATATAACTAACTTTGCATCATATGTGGGCTCCTTTCTTCCAATACCTTTTAACATGAAATCAAAACCCATTTGATAAGCAACATCATTTTTGTCTAACCCCATCACCTCCAAGGCTTTAGAGAAAGCATTTGGTGGTAAAGCCCCACAACTTTCAGCATCAATATTCTCACCAAGCGCATACATATATTTGCACATATATATATCTTCAACTATGGATCGCAGTGGAAGAACATGAATAAAGTTAAAGGAAAACCCCTTTAAATAATTCAAAGCAGCAATAACAGAGGCTCCAACAGATTTTCCATATCCTGTTGGAGCTTCTATAACAAAAATCCTGTCAATTCTATCTAAATTCCTAACTTCATTTTGAAACACATCAATTAACTTTCTACCTGTTTCAAACATTTTCTACACTCTATTCTCTACCTCCTTTTGGAATTTTTCCTTCGAAAAATTATGCGATTAGGTTTTCAAGCCTTGAAAACATTTCTCTAATCTCAACCCAGCTAAGCTCTTTATCCTTTTTAACATACCACTCCCTTCCCTCATTGTTAAGTTCATCAGAAGTCAGAAATCTTAGTATTTCATATATGTACTGCGGTTTTCTCAGTGTCTGAAACTTGATCAAGTTCAATGCAGTAACTTCTATAAATCTTCTGAGAGAATTATACTTTTCTAGTGGATATTTTCTGATCATGCTGTAAACAGCTTTTGCTATACCCCCTCTTCCAACAATTTTAGCTAGCTGAATCAAATCCACTGTGTCATATCCCTTAATCAATATTCTATTACGTGTACGTGTAGTTCTAAGAAAGCTTGCTACAATGTGACCATCGCTTCTCACAATATCTCTCATAAACTTTCCAATTGCAAGCACAATTGCGGCTGATATACCCAGAATCATTACGTTTATGCTACCATCATTTCCTTTAACACTTTGGACAATCGCTTTAGACATTAAATTTGCTTTTTTAACACTATCCAAAGCCAGTGTGTATGGCACTATATCAATAAATATGTAGCCATATTCATCGTCAACAGCATAGGATCTAGACAAGTAGGCTCCTATCAATGCTAATGCTAAAACACCTTCATCTATAACAAATATTTCTCTCTTTGCTTTGCCAGGACCCATAGAAGCTCTGGTGTACTCAGCGAATTCCAGCGAAAAGGCTTGTGGAATTGGTGTTGACCTGCTTTTTGCACCCATAGAAACATCAAATAGTGTTTTTTGTGCATAACACAAATTCATCTCATCTGGCCCTGGATCATTACCTGTACGAGGCACAGGCACAAGCTTGCAAATTTCTACCCCCTTTTTGGAGCTTTTCTCTATCTCATTCTTAACACAATTAGCTACATCAATCAAAATGTTCTTAACAGTATCGCTATTCAAATCACTTAAATCCTTACCCGAACAAAGCTTGATTGCTATTTCCGAAAACCATGCAAATAAATACCCTCTGTACCTGGGTAAATCCAGTAACGATATCTCTCTACTCCCTGTCTTTTTACTTCCTTTTGGGAGTGATGCTTGTTTTCTACCTCTACTACTCATTTTCTTCACTCTCTTAGCTTTCTATAACCTTGCGCGGCACGGGAATTTCAAAGACCTTGTTATCTTCAATACTAATTCTCAACACAACACCATTCTCATTTAGTTCAACAGTAGCTTTTCTAAATGTGAAGGGTTTTGGCAAAACATATTTCTCCACAACATCACCTTTTTTCAAAAAGTTTTCTTTTCTTAGCACAGGAAGATCTATCTCCATCCACAAATCCTTAGGAGAGTAATCACTTGCTATATTTAGTGGAAAGTAAAAGCCTGTTTCACATGTACTGGACTTTACAACAACCTTCTCTATTGGTGTAACAAATACACGTTCTACAGAAACAAGAGATTCTTTTCTACCAAGCCTCGTTATTCCATATCCATATCTTGCTACATCCTCTCTGCTCAGTATGTAGAATAGCCAAAGCCTATCAAAAATAGTAATTGCGCGAGCACCTATTGTATATGCCATCTTTATGTTTCTCCAGTGCTGAGTTCTTAAATAGATCTGTTGATACACTTTCTCTATGGAGTGTGAAACCGTGTATGGCCTCTCTATACCAGCAGATGCGTAGAGTACCATGCCATTCTCCACAAGCTCTAATGCTGGAGACGAGCCATCTTCAGCTAGCTCCTTGAAATCGCCTAGGGATCTTTTATAGGCATATGCCAATGCCCCTACAAGTGTTGTTGGTGGAGGTAAAGGATATGCATTTGAGGATATCGAGGAGTATGGTGTGTAAACAGCTATGGGCCCAAATAATGATATCTCAACAAGTGCTGCATAAAGATTTTTAATCACATTCAATCCCTTAGGCTCTTCTCTATAACTTCAATAATTTTTAACACAAGCTCTGATACGTTATCAGCCTTGGTTATATCAATATTCTCCGCCTTTACCTCACCAACAACATTTTCTTTGTCCATGTAAAACAGCTTAATGGTTTCCTTAGCATCGCTAAACAGTTTCACATAGTTTGAAGCCCTCAACACAGTTTTTGTTACATAGTCCATGTCCTTGGATATTCTAGCTGGTGAAACCATAAACGGCACTGGATGAGATATTGCAGCCACTGCCCCAACAACATCATAAACTGGTAGATACCTAGCTTTTTTCGCTCCAAAGCTAAGACCCTCTAGAAGATGTGCTATGGCCTGTATAGCTGTTTTTACTCTCTCAGCTCTATTGGCAACAACAATTTTTGGCTTGCCATTGCTATCAGGAACAACACCTATCTTGTCTATGTCTAGAGCAACTCCGAGAACATATATAGCTGTTCCTGACTCGACTTGAAATGGTTGTGGCTTCTCACCAGGTTTAGCTGCTCTAACATGGAACTGGGGGTCTATTGCAACATCTGAGCTATCTATGTCTGGGGTCATATAACTGAACTGTATTGCTGATGTTCTTCTAACTTCAGCCTTTGCTATCATGAAGCCTGTAACATCCTCAACTATACAGCTTCTAACCAAATTCTCGAGATCACCACTAGTATCAGTACCATGCTTTACAAACCCGCCCTTAGACTCATAGTTTCTGCATTGATCACATATTGGCAAATTCTTTTGCTGTGCTAGCTCCACTAAACTCTTCATATATCCAAATGCTATTGCTTGTCCAGAAACAGCAGGGGCTATGACCAGTCTGTAGCCCTTTCCGTCTCCCCTAGGTTTAAGCAGTGACACAGTTCTGTGCCTGCTGTACGCACCCATTGCCTCAACCATGTTAAGAGCTTCAACCTCTGTTCTAAGCCTAAAGCTCATGGATAGAAACATTTACTTCACCCTACTGAGATCCAGATTCTGGAGACTGTAGTTTTGATGCTGAGGTTAGAGCAATTGCAGCTATTTTCTGTGCAATTCCAAGGTTTTTCTCAACTTCATTTAGAAACGCATCCACTTCAGCATCAGATGGTAGAGCCCAGCCCTCTGTAACACCAACTCTGAGAGCATCGTAAAGAGCAATTCTAACCATGTCTGCTGTTAAGGCTCTTGCAAGCCTGTCTATTGGTCCATATCTTTTGTTCTCCGCTAACTTCTTGAATATTTCAACTATGCCTGGATACTTCTGGGTTATGGATTTCTGAGCTGCAGACATATTGAATCGCCACCACACTTTCTGGAGTATCTTATATATAAAGCTTTCCACTATCCAGTCACAAAAAGTAACCATAAAAATATAAACTAGAAAGAAACTCTCTAACTTATACACAAAAATAGCAGTGCAATTAGAAGTCTCTAGAAGTAACCAGGTGGATAAAAATTTGAGCGTAATAACAACATTAGGATTTGACATATCCCACACACTCTTAGTTATAACCAAAAGCGGTATTAAACCCACGAAAATAGTGGCGCTTGTGGGAACAATAAAAGGGGAGGTGGATCCAAGGGCTGAAACAGCTTATACAATGTTAAAACAATTTGCAAATATGATAGGTGCTGAGGTTGAGAAAATACATGTAGATGTTACTGACATTCAGGAAGCCGTAAATAAAATTTTCAAAGTTTTAGACGAGAACACACCAGCTATTCTAGACATAGGTGGTGGGCTGAGATTACTCGTTATAGAAACTTTTATGGCGTATGAGCTTCTAAACCCATCGAAAAGGAATAGCATAACTGTTTACATTGCTTTGGAAGGTAGAAACGAGCTAATAAATATAGATGTTAATTCCATAAAAAGAAGATTTGATGAGACAAGAAGATTGGATAATCTTCAAAAAAAGATTCTAAAGATCATAGAAGAAAAGGGTGTTGCAACACCAAAGGAGATACTACATGAGCTAAGCAATAGCGGAACAAAAATCTCTAAACAGCAACTAGCAAAAATACTAACAAAACTTCTTAACATGGGCCTAATAGAAAAAATTGATAGAGGAAAATATAAATATAAACCATAGATGTGTCTAGTGAGAACAAAATACCCAAATGTTTCTAATTAATGTTCTTGAGAATTTCAACAAAACTTTTAAAGAAAAACATATAAATATTTTATATAGTGCAAAAACCAGAAACCCCCAAAAGGAGTAGAAAGAGAGGGGGTAGAAATAAGGTTTTCTATTCACTATGTGGATGTTTGTGATTCTACTCAAGACGTTGCTTTCGCTCTTGCGTTGAGTGGTGCTTCTGAGGGTGTTGTTGTGGTTGCTGAGGAGCTTAGGCTTGGTAGGGGTAGGATGGGTAGGCGATGGGTTGCTTCTAGAGGTGGTTTGTGGATGTCTATTGTGCTTAGACCGGAGAGTTTTAGAAATATGCAGTTGCTTAGCCTCGCCTCTGCTGTTGCTGTTGCTAAGGCTATAAGGAATTTGCTTAGTGTTGATGCCAGGGTTAAGTGGCCAAATGATGTGCTTGTTAATGATAAGAAGGTTGCTGGAATACTTGTTGAGGGCTATGCAAAAACTAGTTACAATTTCGTGGTTCTTGGCATAGGAGTTAATGTGAACAATGATCTTCCCCCAGATTTGCAAAACACTGCAACAACACTTAAGAGTGTTGTTGGAGCTGAGGTTTCGAGAAAGTCACTGCTGCTTAAAATACTTGAGAATATTGATGAGGTTTATGCAAAGCTTAAACAGGGCATGGCTAGTGATATACTCAATGAGTGGAGAAAATACTCATCAACACTAGGAAGAATGGTGAGGGTTGTGACTAGAGATGGGGTGTTGGAGGGTTTTGCGGAAGATATTGAAGATGATGGGGCTTTAAGAATTAGAACAAGAGAAGGTGAAGCAATTAGAGTTTATGAAGGCGACATTATTCATTTGCGCACCTAGACATTGTTTTGCGCCATGTGGAACATGAGATTGACATTTCTAGCAAATTTTTTATAGCAACCAGCTAAATTTTGTTTTTGTGGGGGTGTGAGTTTTGGAGAAGATTAGAATTGGTTTTGTGCCTTTGCATAGATACCCATTTGATGAGACATGGGCTCAGGAGCTTAAGAAGAGATTCATCAATGTTATTGAGCAGAGGTTTAGAGATTTTGTTGAGCTTGTTTATCCAACAGAGAAAGATGTTAAAATGGGTCTTGTTACAGATGATGAAGATGCTGAAAAAACTATTAAGCTTTTTAGAGAGAGGGGTGTTGAGGGAATTGTTCTATCAACTCTAACATTTGGAGATGAACTTGCTGGTGCTAGAGTTGCTGAAGAGTTTAGAGGTGCTCCAATAATTGTTTTTGCAACTAAGGAGCCTGAGGCTATTCCTGGTGGTTTTAGAAGATCAGATTCGTTCTGTGGCACACTATCCCTGGCCTCTGCTCTCTACAGAAGGAAGATACCGTTTCTCTACGGAGGTATAGTATTTCCGGAAGATAAGGAATTTGTGAATAGTTTCGATAACTTCATTCGTGTTGTTTCCATATACAGAAGATTTGTTGGTGCTAGAGTAGGTATTGTTGGTCCAAGGCCAGAGAGATTTGAGACTGTAACTTTCAACGAAGCTAAAATGGCTGAGAAGTTTAAGCAGAGAGTTGTCCATATAACACTACTTGAGGTTGTTGAAGAGACTAAGAAGCTTAGTGATGATGATCCATCTGTTCAAAGAATAGTGAGTGAGATAAGTAGCTATGCAGACACATCACAAATTCCAAGAGAGGCTCTTTTGAAAATAGCAAAGCTTGAGACTATTCTGAGAAGATTTGCTGAGTCGAAGAAGCTTAGCGGTATTGGTTTTAGATGCTGGACAGAAATTCAGAGATACTACGGTATTTCGCCATGTCATGCAATGGCGAGGCTAACGCAAAGTGGTATAATGACTGCATGCGAAGTTGATGTCTACGGTGTTTTAACAATGATAATTCAGTATGCTGCTTCACTAGAGCAAACACCGCCATTCTTCATAGACTGGACAATTAAGCATCCAGAAAAAGACAATGTGTTTTTAGCATGGCACTGTGGAAATGCGCCACCAGCACTATGTGCAGCAAAATGTGGTTTGCTTTATCACAGCATAATGTATAGAGATGTTGGTGTTGAGAAAGCCTATGGAACTTTTGAGGGTAGGCTAAAACCAGGTGTTGTAACAATATCTAGACTTGTTGAATATGATGGAGAGTTCAAGCTCTTCATAACAAAGGGCAGGGCGTTAGAAGATGAGAAGCCAAGTTTTAGAGGTAGCTGGGTATGGGTTGAGGTTAGTGATCTAGACAAAGTCTATAGAACATTAATTGAAGAAGGTTTTGTTCACCATGCAAGCATGATATATGGAGACTATGTAGAGCCTATAACACAATTCGCTAAGATTGCTGGAATAAAAGCTGTTGTGGTATAGACCTCCAAAGAAGGAAATAGAATTGGTAAGGTTTTTGAATAATCAAATCTTTTTATATCAAAAATCGTTGCTGAGTTGATATCTGTAGAGCTCTGGGCATATATTGCACTTTGTTATATCTATACCTGGCTCAATTCGGCTGTGCAAACCACATAGATATTTCTTTGCCATGAAAATCATTGCTATTCTATCTATTTCCCTCGCTACTTCATATGCATTCAGACTGTTTCTAGCTATTCTACTTGCTAATTCTTTGACCATGTTTGATATGTCCTTGTAACTACTAATGTTTATTGAGTTTCCTCTTTCACCTTTCAAATACCTTGTTACTAGCGATGGTGATAAACCCAGGGTTTTCGCTATCTCTACCTCCATAAAACCCATTTTAAGTAGTTCTAAAACAAGTTCTCTTTTTATTGCTGGTACAACATATTTTGATGCCAATTCGTATGTGGATTTCAATTTAGAGTACCATAATTTTCTTTTTTATCTCATCAACATTGTTTATAACATCTGTAAAGTCCTCAACAATTTCTGCAGTACCAAGATACTCACCATTCTCATTCTTTACAGCAACTATGAGTACTCTAATTATTCTATCTCCTAGCCTTGTCCAAAACTCTTTGTAGTTTGCTTTGCCAGTCTTGAGCTCATCAACAGTAGCGCGAACAAGTTTTTCTAGTCTTGGTGGATGGCAAAACTCTATTCTTCTACCAAGAATTGTTTTTGTTCTAACAAAGCCTTTAGCAAATATGCTTTCGCTAAAGAATGTTACTCTATCATTTGAATCAGCATATGTTATTTCTAGTGGAAGTGATTTAATCAAAGACTTGATCTCGTCAACACTTAGATAACCTGTGTCAAGATCAATGTCGCTAAAGCTTCTAATTTCATATGTATCAGGCTTTAAACCACCTTTGAGAGCAGCTTCTCTAAACTCTGGTGGAAGCTTTTCTGCCTGCTTTGGATCTATAGATGCAGAGATCTCAAATGGCAAAACAGGTTTTGCACTTGGCCTCCACTCTCTATCCCTAGCATCAACTATCCACCCAATTTTGTCAGCAATTTCAGCTATAGCAGCCCACTCACCCTCGCTAAACAAAGTCCATATAGCTGGAAACAGTATTTTATTTTCTCTAAACACAAGCTCGCCAATATCTTTTGCAATTTCCATTCCAAGTTCTCCAACCCTCTTAACATCATCAATACTTTTGCTTTGCTGAGCTTTTGCAATTTCTTCAAACAATTTTCTAAGCTTTACAATAACCTGGTCCTCCCTACCCCACAAAACCCTTGGAACAGCAACAATCCCTCTTCTCTCAAGATATGGAAACACAATCATTTGAATCTTTCTATAGTGCATTCTCAAAGCCCTAAGCTGAGTAGCCAAACTAGCAACAGTGCTTAGCTGCTTCAAAGCATCTTCAACACTTTGCATTCTCAAAAGCAGAGATGAGTATAGACCAAGAGCCTCAGCTTGTTTCAAAATCCACTCATTCTCCTTCAAGAGCAAATCTAGTGGATGACCCTTTGGCACATTAGAAAGCTCTCTGCTAGCAAGATACTCTCTAAACAATTCCACATGAAGATCACAAAGCTTTAGTATATCATTTATTGATATTCCTTCTGAAACAAGTTGCTGTTCTATCAATGGTATTTCAAATGGTGATACCTGTGCCAATACACTACCAAACTTCTTTCTAAGCTCCTCAACACTTTCACCTCTATGAATAGCTTTCAACAAATTCTTTACCAACTCAATCTTTTTATTCATATCCAAATTTGACATGTGTCAAACACTGTATAGAGTAAACAATGTTTCACAATAAAAAGCTTTCCACAGATACAAACACATTGATTTGATGCAGAAATTCACTAAAGAAATCTTTTATTTATAAACTTAGCAAAAACGATGTTTCTTAACTAAATTCGTCAATCAATTCTTATCCAATAACAACTCTTAATATGCTACTTAGCATTATTTATTTTCATCATAGAAAAACTTATATATAAGTGATAACAAAATTCTTTATTGTGGTTGACATGCCACTTTGGAAATGTCAAGTATGTGGATTTGTGTATGAAGGACCTCAACCACCAGATAAATGCCCAAAGTGCGGTGCTCCAAAGGAGCAATTCAAGCAGTTATCTGATCAAGAAGCACAACTCGTTTTAAGGTCTAGAAAAACAAACTATTTACACATGAAGGCATTAACACTTCTAAGAGAACTTTTAGCTGTTGCTGAGGAGATTATCCAAGATAACTTAGATCCACCATGTGTTAAAATAGCTAATGAGGAGAAAGAGTTTGCATTAACAACAATTCAAAAGATTATGGCTGAACTTGAAACACATATGAAGAAGGGTAAGTGGGGCTAGCAACCATCTTTCCAAATACACTACACATTTTTCATTTAACACCTCTTTCTTTGTTATGAAACAAAAACTCTGTTTGCCAATTAATGCAATTTGCCAAGTATACAAAAATCCTATTCTCTTTGCTCACTTTTTCCAACAATACGTGTTAATGTTGTTAAAAGCTCCAATGGTATAACTATTTTTGTTGATGGTGCTTCTGCTATTGATTTCAACGCCTCCAGGTATTGAAGCAAAATAGCATTTGATCCAAGCTTTGCAGCTGCCTCATTTATTAGCTCAAGTGCTTTTGCCCTGCCCTCAGCAACAAGTATTTGATATTGCTTCTCACCCTCACCCTTCTTTATCATAGCCTCTCTCTGGCCCTCAGCCTCCAAAATAGCTGCTGTTCTTTTGCCATCAGCCTCAGCTATCATTGCTCTTCTATTTCTTTCTGCAGCCATTTGCTTTATCATTGCTTCTTGAACTTCCTTAGGAGGCTTTATCTCCTTTATCTCTACCGATGTTACTTTTATTCCCCATCTATCAGTAACTTCATCAAGTCTTGCTCTAAGAGTTGAATTTATGTACTCTCTTCTCGCTAAAACATCATCTAAAAGCATATCTCCCACAATTGCTCTTAGAGTTGTTATTGCTATTCCAGTTGCTGCCGTAACATAGTTTTGAACTGCTGTAACAGCTTTTACAGGATCAAATATCTTCATATAGACAAGCAAATCAACATCTACAGGTGCATTGTCTTTTGTTATACATGTTTGTGGTGGTATGTCAATAACAAACTCTCTTAAATCTATTGAAATCCCAGTGTCTATTATTGGCAAGAGAAATACTATCCCAGGTCCCTTCACACCAACAAGTCTCCCAAGCCTAAACACAACAAGTCTTCTATACTCTGGCACAACCCTTACTCTAGATGCTATAATAGCTGCAATAATTATTAGAAAAATTATGAGTAGTATCATTGAAGCAACATCCATTCTGAACACACCAACCTTAGACTTCTAGACCTCGACCTTATATCTCTTTCTGCTCAACACTCTCCACATAAAGCTTTAAACCATCAACTCTAACCACTCTCACCTTCGAACCTGCTGGTATAGATCCCTTAACAGAGTAAGCTGTCCACTCCTCACCCAACACATATACAACACCAGGCTCCAACTCCCCAATACTTGTCTTGGCAACACCAATTGATGATAGAAGCTGTTGCTCAATAGAAGGTCTTCTCATTCTAGATACCTCAACAGCTTTATAGGCTATGAAAACCATTACCGATGATAAAACAGCTATTCCTCCAACAACTGTGTAAACCAATTGTGTGCGCAGCTGTGGTGGCACTAAATAGAGTTGATATGCAGCACCAGCTACAAGCAATACTGCTCCACCAACTCCAAAAACCCCGAAACCAGGTGTAAACATTTCTATAGCTATTAGCACCACACCTGAAAGCAGCAGTGTTAACGCTACTATGTCTGGGGGTATGAGCCGCATAGAACTTAAGGCTATTGCTATTAGGATTGCACCTGCTATTGCATATCCCTGAAAACCAGTTGTGAGAATCTCAGCAATTATTAGAATTGCGCCAGCAACTAGAAAAACAGCTGATATAATTGGAAGAGAAGCTACAGAAACCAGTCTATCCCATAGGCTAGGCTCCAATCGACTTGTAATAGATGCTCCAATAAATTTTTCAACATCATTTATGGAATTAGCTTTCTTTGCAAACCCAATTGATATAGCCTCATCAGTTGTTAGAGTCTTTCCCTCTCTAACCATGGCTTCAGCAATGCTAGCAAGAGTCTCATTGTTGCTGAAAAGTCTTTGAGCAAGAGACCTGAATCTAGCAGCAACATACTCAACAATCTTCTTATCATATGGAGCAGGAATAGCATCGCCAATAACAGCACCAGAACCCATGAAAATACCTCTACATGCCAATGCAATCATGGAGGCTGCTGAAACTGCGTAGCCACCTGGAGGAATCCACGCATAGCATGTGACATTTCCATCAATAATCATATTAACAATCTCATCAGCTATAGTCAAGTACCCCCCATAGCTATTAATTCTCAAAATAATAATTCTATTCCCAACCTCATTCAAAACTCTTTGAAAAAATGTTAGTGCCCCGCCATCAACAGACATGCTAAAATCTACCAACACAGCTTCCGAAGATTTGGAGCCTTCTAAAATGGTTGCGACAGAACTTGTTAATGTGGAAAAAGCAATGATTAAAGCAATAATTCTCAACAATTTCATGGCCAAGCCCTGAAGACACGAATTAATTTCATCAATTCCATCTGCTGGATCTCAATCTATGTATGACAGAGTTAATAAATATTTCAATTAGCGAAGAATTCAATGAAAACTTTAACAATAGTCATTAATTCATCGAATTCTCATTAATTTAACCGAGAATAAAATTTAAGGTGTTGTACAATCACTATGAGTAGAGCTGCTACGAATGCTACTAATGAAAGCAATGCTGATAGATATGCTGTGGTTATGAAGGAGCCTGTTAAGTCTCTTGCTAAACCACCTATTACTGGCCCTATAACAAGAGATGTCATAACAACTGATGTTTGCATTCCCAGCAGTTTTCCAATGTTTTCCTGGCCAAAGAGTGTTGGTATTAGAAGCATGTGCGTAACTGGTTCTCCACCAAATGCGAAAAACCTTAGCCAAAGCATTGCAATAGCAGTTTCTAGACTATGTTTAGATAATTCAATTGCTGTAAACATTGTTGTTGCCTCGAAGAAATAGAGAAGTGGAAGTGTTTTTAAAGCTCCTATGTGCATTGCTATGAATCCCCATGTGAAAGCCCCTAGGGTTTGAAAAACACCAGAAACGCTTATAGCAAAAGGTGTGTGATGCTGCAATGCAGTAGACTCTTCTATACCAAACATTTTATAAAAATCTGTTACTATTTGTGCTATGAACTGTAGAAGCATTGTTGATGAAAGAGCTATGAAAAATATTGGAATTAGCAGTAATATGAAGAGTTTTGGAATTGAATCACCATACTCTATTTTGTTTTGTTTACGTTTTTGAACATTACTGAAATCACCACAGATTTTAATGCATAAAATCATTGGTGCTACAGATACTATTGAGAGAATCAGAAACACTGTGAAAACATCCATGAAGCTAACTAGCTTTGTTATTATTGGTGACCAAAGTGTTAAGGCCAGGTAGCTGCTGCTTTGAATAATTGCTAGTGCTATGTCTAGTCTTCTAGAGAAAATCCTCATTATCATGGGGTTTATGCTTAGCATTAACGATGGAAACCCCAAACCAGCAACTCCATTACCTATATACCACAGCCACGCAGCAAAACTCCAGGGATAAAACCTCATTAAATAAATAATAATCGATGAAAAAAGCTGTGTAATCACACCAATGTATAGTACAGTGGAAATACCTTTTCTATCATATACAAAGCCAAGGAAATATGATGAGAAAATGGATACAAAAGCCGATATTGTGAATCCAATTGTCAACACAGTTATTGTACCAATGTTGTAGTAGCTCATTAGATGTCGATAGAAGATGGATATATTCATTCTCCAACTACCAATAAGCATAGCTAAAGCCCCAACCACTATATACAAAAGTCTCTTCTCAACCATGAAACCACCTCAAAATGCATTGCTCTTGAAAAGCTACATTTTTAAAGTTTTTGAGTACCATGCATAGTATTGGTTAATCCATAAACAATTTCAGATTAGCTAACAACTTATTCAATGATTCTTCTAGTAAATCTTACAACATTTTTTGGTATATCACCAACATTGAAAAACATGCACTCCTCAACACCATCTTTAAACAATTTATGTAAACTATTCACTAAAACAGCTACTGGACGCGAATTGCATATAGATGGTAGATTCCTCAAATCAACTTCCACAATCTTCTCTACACGTATTTTCATTCACAGTTACAAGAAAGTATTTTATAGAGTTGAAAATACTTGACTTTTTCATAAAGGGAGATAAATCTGAAAACTAGCAACTTTTTCTATGAAAAATAAAGTTTTTTGCATCAGTATTAAGATGATGAGTGCACGTCAGATTGATTAGTGGATGATAGAACAGCCGTATTCTGATTTTCTAAGAAGTAATGCTATGTTGATGAATTGACACTTTGTATTCAGAGCGTATGACGCACATCATTATTAGTTCAATCCGCGACCTCTTTCATCATCAATGTACAATAATAAGCAAATAGCTAAAAAGATTTTATACTCAACTTAGCATAAATTGTAGTGAGTGTTTTAGGATTCGTCAATGGAAAACCCCATCCAATAGAACAGAGATTAGAATCCAAAAATGGAATTGAAAGTTGAGGCTGTGTAGCATGAGTATTTACAAAAGTGTTCTAGACATTTTGTCTAGGCATCCAGATGGTGTTCCACAATCGTTTTTATATAGAGCCTTACCTGTTTCAAAATCGTATATAAGCATTGTTCTGAGAGAACTTGAGGAAAGAGGTGTTGTTTACAGAATAAGAATTGGTAACACATACATTGTTAGGCTTGCTAAGCCGTTTTCAAATAGATTCCATGGCAAGAAACTTGTTATAGGTGTTGTTTGGTCAAGTGAGTATCTTTTTCTTGGGCATTTCGCCAAGTTGCTTAGAAATGTTCTTTCAATGGATTTGGATGTGAAGGTGTATCCAAATGCTGTTTCAGCAACAGTTTCGCTTGCTCTTGGTGAGGTAGACGCTGTTTTGAGTCCTCTTATTACACAGCTTTACCTGTACCCAATTCTAAAGAGTTTTAAAATTGTTGGTGGTGGTGCAAGTGGTGGTGGATTCATATATGAAGTGAGTAGTGGTGTAGGTGATGCTGTAGCTTCTAGTGAAATGTCTACAATGGATTTGTGTAGAGCTGTTGCAACCGAGAAGAAAGTTATTGACACAAGAAATGTTGTGTACTTTAGCAATCCACAGCAACCAATAGAAATTGTGAAAAAGAAAAGTGCGAAATATATTGTTGCATGGCATCCAATAACACATGAAATAGAGAAGCTCAGCACTAAAATGATTGCTGATTGTTTTGAATTTGAGGAAATCAAACACTGTTGCACACTGGCAATATCGAATAGCATACCTCTGGAAACAGTAGACAAGATTGCAAATATTTATAGAAAAGCGATGAACGATTTCAGAAAAGAACCTGAAAAATTCCTCGATTGGTACTCCACCACAACAGGAATAGAAATAAGCTTGCTAAAGAAGGCTTTGAGTATATACCAATACAATGAATACATTGATCGCAAAAACATAGACAAGCTCTTGCAATTCATAAACATAAAAATTCCGCATATAAGCAAATTAGAAGAAGTTTTTGTTCAAATATAGTTTTTCTAATTACGTTGATCCGTTAAAAATTTGCCTATGTAAAAAGTTTTAAATATTCATTTAGTTTTTCACTATAGAAAAATTTATTTTTCAAAGAACCAAAATAATATTTTAGAGGTGCAAAATATGGAAATTAAAACCGCTCTTCAAATCGGAATGAAATTTCCAGAAATGGTTGTTGTAACAAACCATGGTCCAAAGAAGCTACCAGATGACTACAAGGGTAAGTGGCTTGTGCTATTCAGTCACCCAGCAGACTTCACACCAGTGTGTACAACAGAATTTGTTGCTTTTACTAAGAGGTATGAGGATTTCAAAAAACTTAATGCAGAGCTTTTGGGCTTAAGTGTTGATAGCACTTTTGCTCATATTAAATGGGTTGAGTGGATAAAGGAAAAACTTGGTGTAGAAATACCGTTTCCAATAATAGCTGATCCAACTGGGGAGGTTGCTTCAAAACTTAACATGTTTCCTATTGGAGGAACACACACCATTAGAGCTGTGTTTATAGTTGATCCAAATGGTGTTATAAGAGCAATGTTATACTATCCAGCTGAAGCTGGTAGAAACATAGATGAGATTCTTAGACTATTAAAAGTGCTTCAAGTAAGCGATAAGTATGGTGTTGCCCTACCTGCTAACTGGCCAAACAATGAGATAGTTGGTGAAAGAGCTATTGTACCACCAGCAACAACAGTTTCAGAGGCGCAAGAGAGATTGATGAAGTATCAGTGCTTTGACTGGTGGTTCTGTCATAGAGAAATCCCGAGAGAGGAGGCTGAGGAGGCTAGAAAATTCCTTGAGAGAGCAGCCAAAAAGGTCTAAGCCAAAAGCTTTTATGATTATCTGAAATTGAAGTATAAATCCAGTTTTTTATTTTTCAATAAAAATGTTAAAAGCCTTGACTTTTTAACCCATGTTTTAGAACCTAGAGCAGAGTATTTATCAACTATTTTGAGTGCTTCCTCCAAACTGCTAACTCTATATGGTTGCTGACTATACATTGCTCTTAGCTGCTCTCTAACAAACCAAACACCAATTGGTATGTCGAATCCTGGGTATATCTCTCTCAAAACAATTGCTATAGCTTGTCTAGATATTTTATTGAGATACTCAGCTGTTGCTAGTCTCGATGCATAGTAACATCCACCTATAGAAGCATAATCCTCTCTTGGTTTGAAAAACTCGTAGTCACCCTCAATAGCCACTTCCACACCACCTGGGTTCCATGTCGAGTTGGGAAACCACGCCTCCATCCACTCAAAGCTCCACTCACCAGGAACAAGTATGGATATAAACAAGTTCTTTGCATACATCCTCACAAAAACTTGTATTTCGCTCAAATGCTTGAAGAATCTTATTCTCTCGTTTATCAAATGCTTTGAGATGATATCATCAACAGCTGTTATAGCCCATCTAGTTGGCACAAGCCTTCTTCTCTTAGCATTACCCAGTGCTCCAACACTAAAAATTTTCTGTATTTGCGAAACAGGAACACCACCTCTGTAAAGCTCGATAACAGCATCAGTTGCTGATACATCAACATCGCTATACACCCTCTCAACGACTCTGGCTGTTGAAGGCATTGAAACTATTTTCAGTTTCTCAATAGGTGCTCTAGGCCCCATTGGAGGCTCATACTCACTAAAGCTGAAACCAGTTGGTTTTTTAGCAAACTTCATCTCAATATCAACAGGTCTCAAAACAAGAACAAGTTGCTGAAGATCTTGAACAAATCTGTCATCAACATTTTTAACACTAACAGTTTTCCTACCAAGAAATAGGCCAAGCCTCATAGAAACTATATCATCAATTGGCTTAGAAACCCACAACTCTGGAAAATCATAAATAGATGTTTCCCCAGTTTCCATAGGGGCCATGGGACCTGCAAAAACAGTTGGATAACCAATTCTCCCAACAAAAATGGATGGAGGAGAAGAGCCGAAGAGCTCATCAGAAACCTTAGCAACTTTATATAATACCCTAGTCTTTGCAAGAATAGGGCAATATGCTTTGCCACAAAGGTATTTTGTGCCTCTACATAAAACACATAGGCTACTACTCATAGCAGCTCCTACTCAAATTAATTTCAACACTTAAACAATTTTTAAATAGTGGTCACCAAAACTATTATGGATTCTAACCTCAGATTTCAATGGCTTTGCAATGTATATACCATCCTCATTAGATATAATCTCTACCCTCAGCTTTTTACCAGCAATGTTTTCAACCCACTGAATACCAGCAACAGTTATTGTTGTATCAAAATCTTTGTCAACAGCTATAACCTCATTCCTTAGCCAACCAGGAGAAACAATTATAACTTCTAATGCATCGCCTTTTCTATACTTTATTGGATATCTCTTTGCAGGTTTTATACCAAAGTCAAGCTTCTTATAGTATAGATTAACACCATATTTTTTCTCCAAACGCTCAAGAAACTTTCTAAACACACTCCAAGAAACATCTTTCACACCTGGAATCTTTCTACCATACTTGTGAATCTCATACTTTTGAATACCAAAAGGTGGAAAAACCTTTCCAACACCTACCCTAAGACCCCACTCAATAATTTTCTCGATATCCTCATCGTTTACTCCTGGAATCCAAACAGGTGTTAGGTGAACATCTATTTTAGTATTTTTAACAATGTACTCAACAATCTCCATAACCTTCTCCGGATTGTACCAGGATACGCCTTGAAGCATTCTACTCTTTTGAGGATCTAGAGAATCTATGCTTATATTCAGTCTATCTAAACCAGCATTGTCTAGAGAGTCTATAAGGTTTTTTGTTAATGTATACCCCCTACTCTCCATGGCCACCCTCGGAAAAATCTTCTTGAGCTCTGCAACAATGTCAACAATTCTTGGATGTGTGGGAGGCTCACCAACACCATCAATAAGAGCTTCTAGAACATCACCTTTAACATCTCTAACATGCTTTGCCCACTTAACCAAATGCCTCCAATCAACAACGTACTCAGATTGCCTATGAACAGATTTTGGACCTGCGTCAACACTACAAAAAATACAGTTATATGGGCATATAGTTGTTGGTCTTATCTGCAAAACATTTGTTCCTCTATCAATAACACCAAATGCTATGTGACCAACAAGAGGAATATCATCAATATAGATGTAGTATCTATTCACTGTTTTGCCTATTAGCTTTGGCATTAAACACCATTACCAAAACTGTTAACTAGAAAAAAATCTTTTGTTTATCCTTCGCTAATTAGAATTCTTAGAACTACAGGTTTCTTCATTCTTGCAACACTTGGTATTTTCACTCTCAGCCCATCCTCAGTCATGCTCCAATCAATTTTACCTTCAAAATTTGGTATATCAACATGGATAATGTGTCCATCAACTTGCTTGAAAAGCTTTAGTGAAAACTCTTGCTGTGGCTCACCCAGTATAGTTGCATATACTATCTCCTTTAGCGGATATGCATGCTTAGCTGTATACCTTATGTCACTACCTGTGAAAATAAGTTTTCTCTCTGTGAAGAATCCGCCCTCAACTTTTGTTGGTCCTTCACCAAATGATTTCCATGGTTTTGAGCCATAGACTGCTTCTCCATATGTTTCAAGCCAATCCCCAATTCTAAAGAGAATTCTCTTTTGCTCTTCTGGTATTGTTCCATCTGGTTTAGGCCCTATGTTTAGTAGAAACACACCGTTTTTACTAACAACATCTATCATGTGCTGTACTATTGTTTCTGGTGTTTTGTACTCAGCATTCTTTATATAGCCCCACGACCTATAGTCAACAGATGTGTCTGCTAGCCATGGATATTCCTGAAGAGTTTCAACAGTGCCTCTCTCAGCCAAGTCAGGCACAGCTGTACCGTCTTTGAAAGCACCATGCTTATAGACTATAACAGGTTCTATGCCCCAGCTCTCACATCTGTTGTAGTAGTATGCTGCAAATGCTTGGAGATATGGCTCAAAAGCTGGGTTTGCTATCCACCAATCAAAATACACTATCCAAGGTCTGTACTTCTCAACAACTTCAACAATTCTTAGAAGCCAGTCCATTAAAAAGCTTTGATCTGGAGGAACATTGTTTGGCGATGGAGGAGCTCTAGGATCTAAAGAAGCTGGTTTTGCAGGACCATAGAGATCAAAGTACTTCGGGTCTTTAACATCAGACTCTATTCTTGTTCCTGTCTCGAAAAACCACCAGTGCTCAGCTCTGTGATACGATACACCAAATATTAGCCCCCTATTCTCAACAGCTAGCTTAAGCTCCTTCACAATATCTCTCTTAGGACCAATTCTAGCTGCACACCACCTTGTGTAGCTGGAATCCCAAAGAGCAAAACCATCATGATGCTCAGCAACAAGAACAACAAATTTTGCACCAGCTCTTTCAAATGTTTTTGCCCATTCATCAGGATCCCAATTCTCAGCTGTAAACATTGGAATAAAGTCTTTGTATCCAAATTCTGTGTGAGGCCCAAAGTTCTTTATATGATACTCGTACTCTGGTCTAGAAGGATCATACATGTTTCTTGGGTACCACTCATTTCCAAAAGCAGGAACAGAGTAAGCACCCCAGTGAATGAATATACCAAACTTTGAATCGGTAAACCACTTAGGTGCTTTGTATCCCTTTAATGAATCCCAAGATGGTTGAAAAGGTCCTTTGGTAGGAGCTGGAATACTTGCCAAAATTTTGAATGGATTAGACATTTTTGCAATTCCAAGTTTCATAACTAATTTTGATTTAATAAGTTTTGCTGAAAATCTTATTCAAGTAAATTACTCATTAAAGTATTGTTTGTAGTAATAGGTGAAAAATAATGGAACAATGTAAGTAGTACTGATCTTTGTGATTATAATCCAACACTTTTAGCCTTTTTTGGAATAGGAAGTATCTCTGACTAAAATTGTTCATCAGCAGTTAAATGATTATGGGAGTGATTAAATGAGTTACTTTAGACGAAAAAGCATTTTGGGTTTACCACTTCAACTCGGGTGGATGCAATGGATGTGATATAGAGTTTGTTGCTGCCTTAACTCCTAAATACGATGTTGAGAGGCCGGGTGTTCAACTAGTTTCTAGTCCTAGACATGCTGATGTTTTGGTTGTTAAAGGGCCTATTACAACTTTAACAGTTCGCCCACTTAGAATCATATATGAGCAAATACCTGAGCCAAAGAAGGTTATTGCGTTTGGCACATGTGCTTGCTCTGGAGGGGTTTTTGATGGGGGTTATAATGTTATTGGTGGAGTGGATAAAGTTATTCCTGTCGATGTGAAAATACCTGGTTGCCCAGCTCATCCAGGGGTTCTTCTAGAGGCTTTAGCTAAATTAGCAGGTGTGAAAAGCAGTGGGTAGTGGAATAATATCGAGTAAGATCTATGTTAATGCGGAGAGCCTTGGTGAGGAAATAGAAAAGTTTATGCATCAGGGATTTAACCATCTCATAACGATTACAGCTATGGATAGAAAAACATATATTGAGCTAATTTATCATTTAAGCAATTTGCAAGGGAAGGTGCAACATCTATCAGTTAGAATAAGCAAGGGAAAAACCAGTGATGCCAGATATTTCAAATATTATTCCAGGTGCAAAGATTTTGTCTTTATATTGGTTAGTGTACTGAAAAAACTTTACTCAACTGCAGATATTAGGGAACTTCAGAAGGTAGATTCAGAGAATGGATTTTTAAAATTTGTATTTGCAGTTTCAATGCTTGGATTAGCTGGGATGCCACCATTTATTTCCTTCTGGGCTGAGTTTTACATGAGTTTAGGACTACTTGCAGCAAGCACATTAATTGGTGTATCCTTTTTAATGCTATTGATATTAAAAGCATCTGTATTAGTGCTAACAACATTTATTTTTGCTGGTAGTAGTAGTAAATCGAAAAACCATGTAAAAACACCTTTAATTTCAATTGGCGCAGCTCTTGCACTAAACATTTTAATGATTATTCTCTTCCCATTTTACCAACAGATAATGGAACACTTCATTGCAAAAACATGACAACGCTTTGCTCTATTTGCATCTAGCCCATTTCTATACGCATAATTCATAAATATGTTATTGCAACACCCAATGTCACAGCAATTGATCCTGCAATGTTTCTCATCGATATTTTTTCATGTGATATTGTTTTTGTTGTAATTTGTGATATAACCGGTGTTAAAGCTGTTGCTATAGCAGCTAGTGATGCACCCATTACACTAATTGCATATATGTATAGATACATTCCTATGGTCCACCCCAGAACACCTGTTATTGTAGCAGCTTTCATCACATCTCCCACAAGCTCTTTGCTATACCAACCCTCAACACCATAGCCAACTAGCAGCAAAGACAAGGCTATTATTATTAGCCTAACTGCCGTAAGAACTACCACATCCGGAATATAGCGAAGACTTATTTTAACCAATACTGTTCCCAGCCCCCATGCAACAGCTGTTCCAAGACCTGCTAAAAATCCAATACTCATCTCCTTTACACCAACAACTTTGCTATGCTCTTTGCCAGAAACACTAATTGCTATACCCATAAAAGCTATGAAGGCTCCAGCAACTGTTTTCAAACCCACAATCTCATTAGCTAGAATACGAGAAAATATTTGAGTGAAGAAAATATATGTATAGCTTATTGTAACAGCTAGTGAACCGCCTATTGTCTTAATTGATAAAGCATATAGAGAATCCCCTATACCAGGCCCAATTATTGCTGACAATGCAATAACAATCCATGCAAGTAAATCAAGCTCTAAACTTGTGTTCCTAGAGAAAAGCAGGGGAAGCAAAGGTATTAAAGCTATTGAAGCTCTAATACCTGTGAAGGTTAATGGCTTAATAGCTCTACCATACCTCGATATAACAGCTGGGTTGAAACTCCACAAAAGAGATGCTGTTACTATTGCTATGATTCCCCACATAAGCATCACTACATGATAGGCTCTACAGCCATGTTGCAAGCCTAAAAACCTTCTATATTGTGTTCAACATGGGTTATAACTTAGATTACAACTAGTTTTTAATCACAAGTGCTATGAAAAACTAATACCCTAAATTCATTAAGTGAAATTGAAAGCACTAAGCGAATTGTGGAAGGTGTTTAAAATGGTGTTTGACATTGTTGAAGGGTTTTACATGATTTTGAAAGACAAGTCTATTTTCTATGCCAAGGGTGTTTCACATCCACCGAAAAAGCTGGTTGCTTTTCCAAAGTATGTTCCTAGCCCTAGTGGTGATAGAGTTCACAGCTCTGGATTTAGATACTTGAAGATTCCCGGTGTTGATGCTGAAATGGATTATGTTAAGAAGCATTATCCACACTATATTGTGTATGATGATTATTTCTGTAGATCTGTTCCAATGATTCCTCTAAGCGATGTTGAAATGGTTTTGAATCCAGTTGAAAAAGCTAAGGAGATTTTGAATTCTACAAGAGTTGTTGATAGTGTTATTAATGATATTAGAGATTTTCTAGTGCTAGCTTCTGAAATTGGGGGTGTTAGAAACATTGGTGTTTCAGGTTCTGTGTTAGCTGGGTTACATAAAAGTGATTCTGATATTGATATTGTTGTTTATGGCTTTGAAGACTCCATTAAAATGTATAGATTTTTGAGTGATGCGATTAATGATTGTAATTTGGGTTTCTCCAAATACTCTAGAGAATCTCTTCACAAACTCTACAGAGAGAGAATTGCTGAAACACCAATACCATTTGAAAAATTTGTTGAGGTAGAGTCTAGAAGGGTTTTGGAGGGCTTCTTCAAAGGAAGAGAATACTTTGTTAGACTAGTTAAAGAACCTGATAAAGATGATGTTTACGGTGTTTACAAATGTAGAAAAATTGGTGTAGCAACACTAAGGCTTAGAATTGAAGATGACTCACAAGCAATTTACACTCCATGCAGATACAAAGTGCATGTTGAAGACGTTGTAAGTGGTGTTAAGACTAATGTTGAAGAGGTTTACAGTCTTAGGGGAAGATTCAACGAAATTGCTAAAAAAGGTGAAGTTGCATTGGCCAGAGGTTCTGTAGAGCTTCTAGAGTATGGAAGTGGTATGCAAAAATACAGACTCTACATAGGAGACCCTGGGGACTTTATCTATCCAATAAGATAATTTAGTAATTAAAGCAATTAAACTATAGATTTTTATTCAAAAAGAGGTTATAGTATTCTAGGGTGAACCCATGCCCAAAATCGGTATAAGATTTGGAGAAGCTCTAGTTGGTGAAGAACCTGAGATTGCCCACATAGATTTGATAATTGGCGATAAGGATGGGCCTGCTGGAATAGGATTTGCATTTGGCTTAGCACATCAAACATATGGGCATACAAAACTCTTTGCTGTGCTAACCCCGAATCTACTGGTAAAGCCAGTTACTTTGCTTGTTCCAAAGGTAACTATAAAGAATCTTAAACAAGCTGAGCTTGTCTTTGGAGCTGCTCAATATGCTGTTGCAAAAGCTGTTGCAGATTCTGTTGCAGAAGGTGTGATTCCAAAGGATATTGTTGAAGATGTTGTTATAATATGTGGAGTCTTTGTTCATCCAGCAGCTAAAGACCCTGACAAAGTGTTTAAATACAATTATGAGGCTACAAAACTAGCTATTAAGAGGGCCATGGCTGGAGAACCAAAAATTGATGAGATTCTAGCTAAGAAAGATACTGTTGAGCATCCATTCTATAAACCTAAAAAGTAGCTCATAAACCAATTCAATATTTTTCAACATCTTTTTTCAACTTTTCAACAACTCTAATAAACTCTATAGCTGTGTATGGATATTGCCCATTCTCATTCTTTTCATACTTTTTAACCATGTCCCAAACATTTAGAAGAGCAATTGAAACAGCTGTCAATGCCTCCATTTCAGCACCTGTTCTCTCACGTGCTTTAACCAGTACCTCTATACAGAGTCTCTCATCTTCTAGCCAAATCCTTGGCTCCACATAATCTATTTTTATTGGGTGACAGAAGGGCAGTAGGATATGAGCTAGTTTTGCAGAAGATATTGCAACTATTGATGAAGCTGTTAAAACATCTCCTTTCTCAACCCCACCACTCCTAATCCTATCAATAGTTTCTTTTCTAAGCTTTATACACCCCATTGCAACAGCTTCTCTAAAAACATCTGGTTTACCACTAACATCAACCATTTTTGCAGACATAGACTTAAACCCTCTGCAACAATGCTTACTTTTGTGAAGAGCATGCTAATATCCTTTATAAATGCTAGAAATGGTCTACATCTTTTCGAATACCTCAAGAAGCTTGGATGTGTAATTGAGGAAGAAGCACACACAGTATTACCAGATTCATCAGAATATGGGTTATACACATGCAAAAAAGACAATGATATAAAAGCTGTTTTAGCTATGCACTACATAGACCATCACTATGCAGCACTAATGGAGCTTAGAGATGATGCAAGTGATAGAAAAGTTTTAGAGGCTTTGATAAAGGCTAAGCAAAAAGGCATTTGGATAGCACCTGTTGAGCCTGTGATTTACATGTCAAAAGATTATGAAATTGTGAAGAAACTTAGTATGAACTATTCAGATGAAATACCACCTGAATCAACAAAATATTTGGAGAAATACTTTAAAATACAAACAAAGTGGAAAAATTTCATCGAAGATATCATAATCAGTTTAATTAAGTTTGCTGAAAATATTAGAAATGCTAACGACTTTATTGAGATTTAATTTTTGAGATTTGAATTTAAGAAAAAGGCTTTATGTAAAAAATTTATATGTGAAAAATTTAAAAGTTTTAGACGTGATAAATCTAATTAGAGAGGTTTAATTAGGGCGAAAAGAGCTTTGAGTCAAAGTAGTATTCAAACACTACTGGATGTAGCTAAAGAGATATGTCTAAAATACAATGTGCTATGCATTAATATTAAAGATTCAACAGAATCTGAAAAATTATTAATGTTATCGATGACGTGGATTGAAAACTTTTTCTATATAGATCCACAGATATGTATCACAGATTTTGATTGCGTTGAGAGCTTAATTAAAATGCATAAAGAGGTTTTTGAATATGCCCAGAGAGGAGAGTACATAATTAATTTAGATAAGGAAAGATTTTTAGAAGCAGTTGAAAAACTTCTCAAGCTGAGTCAGAACCAAGGCTAAGTAAATCATTTTTCAAAAAATCTATATTCACTAAAACAGCTATTATCAACTTGTCAATACCATTCTTATCATAGCTATAGATTTATGGGGATTAATATAATATTTAGGATATGTCGAAGCTTAGAACACTTAGCATTGATGATTTTGAAATGTGTTGAGAAGTTTCAAACTGTTTTCAGAGTAAATGTATACGGCAAAATTTGTTAGAGTTGCTACGAATATTTTTCTAAAGCTCATCTACGAATATGTAGACCTAAAATGTTTATATATTTTGTAGCTATGTATTGTTTATGGTGTAAGTAGTGAGTGTTGTGATAAGTGTTAGAGTTAGGGAAGATGTTAAGAAGTTTTTAGAGGAAAGTGGTATAGATGTGTCTGAGGAGATTAGAAGATTTCTGGAAGAACTCTATATTAAGGTTAAGATGAGGAAATACATTGATAAATGGGATAGGTTGCTAGATAGTGTAAAGCCTAGTGAGAAGGGTTTTTCAGTAGAATCTGTGAGGGGGGATCGTGAGAGTCATTGACTCTTCTGCTTTGGGTTAGGTATTTTAGTCGTGAAGAAAATTGGGAGAAGGTTAGGGAAATAATGCTTCAAGGTGTTATCTCACTAGATCTTGCTGTTAAGGAGCTTGCAAATGCCTTGTGGAAGAAGGTTCGTAGAGGGGAAATGAATTTTGAAGTTGCTAAAACAATTCTTAGGGATATTACTGAGGAAAAGCCCATTCCTATTGAATATGAGGAGAAGTATCTAAGTAGAGCGTTTGAGATAGCTATGGAAAATGGTTTAACTATATACGATTCACTTTTCATAGTATTTGCCATGGAGAAAGGTTTGGAGCTTGTAACATGTGATGAAAATCAAGCGAGAATTGCACGAAAACTAGGGGTTAAGGTACTTGTCCTTTAATATTTATATCGACAAAAGCTTTTATCATTTTAGCCAATCTAAAATTGCAGATTAGTGGATTTTTCTAAGCATTTTCCATGGCTTGTAGCACAGCTCTCTCCATATGTAATCTGCAACAACTTTGTTTATGTTTTGCGATGCGATATACTCTAAGTTTATAGCTCCTTTATACAAAACAATGTCGTCTTCATAGGAGCAAGTAATTTTCTCAACAAATTCAGCTACATCCTCACTAAGATGCTCAAAAGGTATTTCAATATAGCCCAAATCCCTAAACATTTTTCTCGATGGAAAATTACTTCTTTGTGTAGTTGCTATATACAGTCTGTTTTCCAGTAAATACTCAACTGATGATACAAGAGCTTTTCCTACACCCATTCCTCTATACTCTTCAACAACAGCTATATAGTACATTGCAGCTAGTTTAATTGGATAGGTTGAGGCTTCGTAAAATACTATAGCCCCTATTTCAGTATTGTTGTTTAGTGCTACTAGTGCTCTGCATAAACCTATTTCTACGCATGTTGATGCAAAGTATGAGTGGTACCACCCCATATAATTCATGAAAATGTTTCTAACAGTATCAACACATTCTTTGCCACATTCAATTATCTGCACTTTCAACACACCTCATATATTTTCGGCTATCTCTCTCCTTTATAACCTTCTACTCGATTAAGATACTACAGTAGTAACTCGCAAATATTACCATGGCTGATAAATGTGCTTTCACAAGCTCTAGACCTTGTGCTTACAAGTTTTGGCATTATTAGAAGTAAAGTTGATGAGGTAATAAGCTTTGATGTAGCTAAGAATGTTAAGTCTCAGTGGATTTTCTTTAAAGCTTTTCAAAATCCATATCAGAAAAGATTCAGAGTTTCAGCAATTGATAGTGGCTATAACTATAGAGAGTTTAGGGGGTATGCTCTATACATTCAAAACACTGTTTGGGTTGCTATTGATGTTGATGGAAGCGAGTCTAGCAGTGGTGTTGTGGATATAGATGTTACATCTAGTAGCAATATAGACTATGAGCTATCCCTTCTTTCAACTATAAGAGAAATGGATTCTGTATGCAATCTTGTTAATAATTTCGACATTGTTTTAGTTGATGGGAGTTTAATAGCTGTATTCTCCAAGATTAGAAGAGCATTGCTTGATGGAGGTGGGGAATTGTTACAATCAAAAAATATGAATATTAAGGATTCTCTAAACAATTTCCTAATAACACTTTCTCTATACCCAAGCAAAATAGTGTTTATTTCAAAGAATTCAACAGCAAAAGATGTTCTTGGACTTGTTAAAGGGGATATATACTACTTTGAAAGATACACTGATGGCTTACCTGGATATACAAAGCCACTGGATCTCACAAAGTCTAGGCACATAGGTATTGCAGCTGCTGCTAAAACCTTTAGCCACACAATCAAGAATGTAACAGGGTTGAGCAGCACAATATACATGTCTTATGTTAGATTTGAGCCCTTCTCCAGAATATACAGAGTTGAGTTTGTTAGTGAAAAAGGTGAGGATGTGGAGCAGAGAATTAGGCATTTGATAAACACTTTATCGTCATATATTGTTGCTGGCTACCCCTACCCACTTATGAGAGCAGATCAAATAGCGCGTATTAGTTATGATGATGTTGATAGGGTTGCTATTGTTCTTGGCATTTCCTCTGACCCCTATGATAGAGAGCCTCTGTAGGTGATGCAATGACTTTTCAAAAACTTGTTGAGTTTAAGAATTCTGTAGAGTATGAGGTTGTTGGCTATGTTGTTGGAGAGTCTAAGCCATACAAAGCAGAGATTCTGGCTTTTAGACCTCTTGCAATGGGTGAGTATCTTTACATGGAGTACCATGGGTATAGGGTATTAGCATTTGTTGCAACATCAATTACTGGAAGCACTATTATATCAAGAGATCTTATTGATCCAAGAGATGTTGAGAGACTTGTTAAAAGTGTTAGAGTTGGTGAAAGGCTCTTTTATCACAGAGGTGTTGTGAAGATTCTTGGCTCTGTAAATAGTGATGGCTATAAGCTTCAGATACCCTCTATACCTCCTCCACCAGGGACAGAGGTTTATAAAGCACCTAAAACAGTTCTTGAATCTGTTTTTAGCCCAAGAAAACGTAATTATGTTGGTGTTGGAGTTCTTTTGAGAGAACCTGAAGTGGAGGTTAAGGTCAATATAAACAAGATTGTTTCTAGGCATTTAGGCATACTTGCGATGACCGGTATGGGGAAAAGCAATCTTGTTGCCTTAATAGCTAAAAGAGTTGAGGAGCTTGGTGGAACCATAGTTATTTTTGATTATCATGGCGAGTACACATCGCTTAAAAACATTGTTTTGATAAAACCTGTTCTAGATCCCCTCAAACTTACATTAGATGAGCTTGCAAGGCTATTGAATATTCCGAGAAATGCAACTAGGCAGAGAATGGTTTTAAAGGAGTGTTTAGATTCAACAGATTTTGGTTCTGCTAAAGAGTTTTTCAACTCTATGAAGAGATGTGTACAAGGTAGAATAGCAAGATATGGTGCTTCAGCTCAAAAAGTTTTGGATTCTCTAAATGTTTACGAAGGTTTTTTGAAGAAGGTGCTGAAGGAGGATACAGGTGATGTTATAGAGAGAATAGCTATTGGCTCTATAAACGTTGTTGATTTAAGCGAGCTTCACTTAAATCATGCAGATGCTGTTATAGCACATTGGCTCTCAAGACTTTTAGAGGCTAGAAAAGCAAGTGTGTGGAGCAATGGTGAAAAAGGTTTTCCAACACCCCTAATAGCAGTTATAGAAGAAGCTCATGTGTTTCTACCAGCAGACGATGAAACATCTACAAAATCTAGTGCTTCACTAGTTGTTAGAGAGGGTAGAAAATTTGGACTGGGGCTTGTGGTGGTATCTCAAAGACCCAGAGGACTTGATCCAACAATTCTTAGTCAACTAGGCAACTTAGCAATTCTCAGAATTGTTCATCCAGAAGACCAAGCATATGTTGCTAGATATTGTGAACCTGTTATGCAGGATGTTATGGAGGAACTACCTGGTTTAAATGTTGGTGAAGCTATTTTGCTTGGTGAATGGGTTCCAATACCAGCTGCAGCAAAAATTGATTTGGTAAGCGAAAAAGTTAGTGGAATGGATATTGACGCTGTTGCTATTTGGGGTTCGTATCTCAACAAAAAGTAGATTATATCTCTAAATCCTTCAAAGTTAGTTTTCTTCTACCTCTCCCACTTTCTATACTTTCTAGCTCTTCACTAATGATCTCCTCTTCCCTCTTCACCTCTCTCAAACAACCAAGATCCTTAAGCTTTGTATACACATTTCTAACAGCTAGAAACACCTCATCCTCGCTTTTAGCACCAGTAATAACCATTTTTCCACTACTGAAAATCAGCAAAACAACATGGGGATCACTCATTCTGTATATTAGCCCTGGGAACTGCTCTGGTTCATACATGGTGTTTTCAAGTAGAAACGCAACTTTTTCCAGCATAACCTCAGAACCTATGTTTGCAGATGCAACAATGTTTTGTATTTGTATTCTTGGTTTCGATGTTATTGTTACATAGTATTTGAGAAGCATTTTTATTATTTTCTTCACAGCTCTGATAAGCATTGGAGTGCTTTTAGCACCTGTAACAACCATTCTACCAGATCTAAACACAAGTGCTGTAACCTTTGGATTATCTAGTCTAAGTACAAGACCTGGAAACTGCTCTGGGTCATACTCAACGTTGGGAAGCACCTTGTCCAAGTAGTCCAAATCTATGTTTTGTCCTATGGACACTGTTGCAACTATGTTTTCAACTTTCACATTTATAAATGGATTGTTTAGATCTAGGAGATACTTCTCATAAAATTGTTTATAGTAGGAATCTAGAGATGAAATAATCTCACTCTCAATCCAAATTTTTAAACTTAGGCTTATATACTCTTTACCGGGTTTATAAGCTCTTTTTAAATTCATGGCAAAGACTAGAACATTGCAAGAAGATCCTCAATAGCAGAAAGTGTTGGAAGTTCAAACAAACCCTCATTCTCAACAATTGCAAATGGCTTAGCCTCTTTCAAAACACCATAACCTCTTATTATTGGGGATAGGTAGCTTTCAGTAGATGTTGAAACAGATGTCCCACTTTGATAAGCACCTGCTGCAGGCAAGACAATTGCTGTTGAGCCATTTTGAAGTGGTATTTTTAGAAAGCATTGAAGCTTTGTTACAGCATCTGTTATCGGATCTTTCAACACGATACTTGGATGCTCATGACCCATAATCAGAAGATGGAAGCTGTTTTCTAAATCAATGTTTTTGTGGCCATGAACAAACAAAGTGTTTCCCACTTTGATAGATTCGTAAAACTCTATTCCATATCTTTGGGAAAGAGAATATATGAAGTTGTCATGATTACCTCTAACAAGAACTACTCTACCAAACTTTTTCTTAACATAAACAAGAAATTCGTGCAAATCTCTAGACTCTCTTCTACCAAGCTTATCAAAAAGATGCTTAACATCACCAACAATAATTAGAGTATCTGCATTCACAGTGTTTAAAGCTTTTTCAATAATATCAATTGCCTTGCTTAGCTGCATTCTTGGAACATAAACTCCTTTTGTAGCCATGTACTCCTCAAAACCGAGATGAATATCAGCAACAACCAGCGCCTTTAAATCACTAGACACAAAATATGCTACAGGAAGGTCATCAACTCCATAAACACCACTATAAATCTCGTAAAGCATGCACACACCTACTGAAAATAGCAGTTAAGTGTATTTTTATTGCTGCAAAATCTGGATAGTGCTTAACATGCTAAAATGTTTTAGAGTAATAAAGCTTTGTTTTCAGCAAGGCTCTATAGTTGATGGTGGCTTTGACGATATTGCATATGTGACCATGGTTACATCAGGTATTTCACGAGTTATCCTATTGGAGATTCTCTCAAGAAGCTCCAAAGATGCTTTAAACCAGTCTGCTGTCATGCCATCTTCGCTTACAACAATTCTTATTGTTACTATGTAGCCTAGCTGCCTCTTATCACCCTTTACACCAACCCACTTATCATCCCCAACAACAGCAAAAGCTTGCCAAATGTCTTGGTAAAGACCCTCCTTCCTAAGCTCCTCCTCAACAATCTTCGAGGCTTTTCTAACAATCCCCAGCTTCTCTTCAGTTACTTCACCAATTATTCTAACAGCTAGTCCAGGTCCCGGGAATGGGTGTCTCAATGCCCATTCCCTAGGAACTCCAAGCTCTATTGCAAGTGCTCTAACCTCATCTTTGTAGAGATATTTGATAGGCTCTAAAACCCTTAGATTCAACCACTTGGGTAATCCAGCAACATTGTGATGACTTTTGATTTTATCTGCTCCAACAACAGCTCCACTCTCAATAACATCTGGATATGTTGTTCCCTGGGCAAGCCACTTTATGTTTTTATCGCTTTCCGCAATATCCTTGAATATTTTTGCGAATAGCTCTCCAATTATCTTCCTCTTCTCCTCACAGTCTTTAACACCTTTGAGAGCATTTAGAAATGTTTGTGAAGCATCTATGTATATAGGATTTATACCCAGTTTTTTGAGTGTGTTGAGAACTTCAACATCTTCACCTTCTCTCAAAAGCCCATGATTAACAAACACAGCAACAAGTCTATCGCCAATAGCTTTTCTTAAAAGCATTGCAGTTACTGTTGAGTCTATCCCCCCACTTACAGCACACAAAACCTTCTCATCTTCCCCAACCATCGATCTAATATCGCTTACTATTTTCTCAACTATGTTACCCGGGCTCCAGGTTTGCTTAGCTTTTGCAATACCAACAACAAAATTCTCTATAAGCTTTCTACCCTTTGGAGTGTGAGAAACTTCTGGATGAAACTGCACACCATAGACAGGCTTATCAACAAGTTTGAATGCCGCTATATAGCCTGTTTCAACTGATTTTGCCAATACAACAGCTTTTTCCCTGGGTATATCAGCAACATAGTCACTGTGAGACATCCAAACATATTCCCTCTTACCCCAGCCACTAAACAGCTCATCACTATTAACAATCTCTATATTTGTTTTGCCATATTCGCCAACACCCCTCTCAATTCTACCACCAATTAGATAAGCCAAAAGCTGGTGACCATAGCAAATACCGAGAACAGGTATGCCAACATCTAAAATCCAATTGCCAATCATTGGAGGATTGGGAGAGGATACTAAACTGCTTGGACCACCTGAAAGAATCACCGCCTTTGGCTTAACACTTTCAACAACATCCATGGAAAACTCCGTATAGTTAACAATTTCGCTATAAACTCTAAGCTCTCTAACTCTTCTAGCTATCAAATGAGCATATTGACCACCAAAATTAACTATGATAACAGTGTCAAATTCTTTGAATGGTGCCCAGCTCATTGCTGCTCAACTCCAATATAATTTTCATAAAACAAGGTCTAAAAATGTGTTGTTAGTTTTGCTATGTTAAAAATCAATTAGTTTCATTTTCAACAAGATTTTTATAGACAGAGAAGCTAATTTTTCTCAGAAACTCAGCAACACTCTAGCTATTAAGATTGTGATTATTTGTGTACAAATGTTCATGTAATAGCAATGATTTTGCTACACTTGTTCAGCATGATTCCTTAAAACAATTGAAAATATGTTGAAACATGTTTTACTTGTTTTTTACAGGTAAAAATATATTTAGAGCTGTATAAATGGGTTGTAATAAGGTAAAGCATGATGAGTGAGGATGTTATTGAGAAGATGGATAAGCTTAAAGTGAAGTGGGTGAATCTACAATTTACGGATGTTGTAGGTATTTTACGCCAAGTTACTGTGTCAAGAAGATTGTTAACTCATGAAGCTTTTGAGAATGGTCTTGGAAAACTTGATGGAAGTAGTGTTAAAGGGTTTACAGGTATTGAGGAAAGTGATCTTAATTTAAAGCCTATTAAAGAAACTTTTGCTGTTATTCCATGGCTTGATGGAGTTGGTAGAATGATTTGCGCTGTGTATAGAGGTGATGCCAGATTCCCAAAGGATCCTAGATACGCTGCTGAAGCTTTAGACTCAATGCTTAAAAGCAACGACTTGAAAGCTTTTGTTTCGCCAGAGCTAGAATTCTTCATATTTGATAAAGTTACAGTTGCTATAGATACTTGGAAACAAATTGTTGAAATTTCGAGTTCGGAGGGTCACTGGATATCCTCAGCACCATTCAATGCGCTAAAGGAGGGTTACTACGTCACCTACCCAAATGACAAGTTTGAGAAGCTGAAGAAAAGCATTGGAGAAACTTTAGAAAACTTCTTTGGTATAGCAGTTGAGGTGTTTCACCATGAAGTTGCAGGTGCTTCTCAACACGAAATAAACTTCAGAGGTGGTGATGTTACCAGTACTGCTGATGCAGTTCAGACAGTGAAATATGTTGTTAAGGCTATTGCTAGTAAAGAGGGATATATAGCAACATTCATGCCAAAACCTCTCTACGGAGACAATGGATCTGGTATGCATGTTCATGTAAGTATTTGGAGAAATGGGGAGAATCTATTCTATGACCCAAGCGACGAGTATGCTGGGTTAAGCCAGTATGCAAGATATTTCATAGGAGGTTTGATAGAGCATGGAAGAGCATTATCAGCAATTGTAAGCCCAACTGTAAACAGTTATAAGAGGCTTGTTCCAGGCTATGAAGCTCCAGTCTATTTGGTGTGGAGCAAGGCAAATAGAAGTGCTGCTATAAGAGTTCCTGCATACCACAAGTTCAACAACAATTCTAAGAGAATAGAATATAGACCACCAGACCCAACAGCAAATCCATATCTAGCACTTTCAGCAATTGTGTTAGCAGGCTTGGATGGAGTCAAGAAGAAAATAGATCCTGGGGATCCGGTAGACGAGAACGTGTATAAAATGGATCCGCGTAGAAGAAAAGAGCTTGGAATAAAAGAGCTTCCAAGATCATTGGACGAGGCATTAGATGAGCTGGAAACAGATAACGAGTGGCTAAAACCCATCTATTCAAATGAATTAATAGAGACATATATAGAGCTGAAAAGAGAGGAGGTTAGGAAGTTACAGTCATACCCATCACCAGTGGAGATATTTACATACATAAACTATTAAACATCTCTATACATTTCTATACATAAATACATAATAAGAATTTGTTAAACATGTTTGCATTAACAACTCTGATAGGTAAGTATTTTAAAGAGGAGGACTTGTAACATGTGCAGTGCTGACATAGCTGAGCTCGTAGCTCTTGGAGCTGATGCTGTTGCCATTGGAACTCCGGTTTTGGTTGCCATGGGATGCACTATGTGTGGTCTTTGCAACACGGGTAGATGCCTCTATGGAATAGCAACGCAAAACCCTGCTCTGAGGAAGAGACTAGATATAGAGAAGACTGCTAAAGCCGTAGAAAATCTTTTACATTCAATGATAAAAGAGCTTTGCATGTTCACACAGCTTGCTGGAAAGACATCGCCTAGGGGATTAGAGAAAGAAGATCTTAGAGCATTAACAGTAGAAGCATCTCTCATGGCTGGAATAAAGCTAGCTGGATTAGAGAATGTGCCAAGTAAATGCTTAGACATTAGTTAACATGTTTCATTATAGCGTAGGATACGCAAAATAAATTTCGTTTAATAACAATGAATTAAAAATGAATATTGTTGATGGTTGTTTTAATGAGGCTTTCAGTGATAAAGCTTACCGCGCTGTTTTCGTAATTTGCTTCTCAACAGCAATTCTCTTTACTTCTGGAACCTTGGCCAAGTATTTCTGAACCAGGATTATACCGCTCCACATGGCAACAACTGCAACACTCATTGCTGTTCCAGCTACAGCTATTTCATGTAGTGCTGTTGCCCATTCTTCTGGAGTCTTCATTGCTGTGAGGAATGGTGGCCATGGAGTTATCTCTCCATGCCATAGATGCTCAAATGCTAGTAGTATTGCTCCTCCCCATAGCATTGCCTCTAAAAGTCCTAGGTTAAGTTTTTGGCTAATACCCTTAAACACTCTTCTCGCTATTGAAACTATTATGGCTAAAGCTGTTGGTGCTAGGAAGCATGCCATGTTGTGCACACCAAAAATTTTTATTCTGCACCTAGTATAAAAGCTTTTGGTGTTTTTATGTGGCTTTTGATACTGGCCTACGCAGCTGCAATATCAACTATGCTGTGGTACAGCAAGGCTGAGAACGACGTCTATGGATATAAGTACTTGTCTATGATTTTGTGGGGTGCAACAATAATGGTTTTCATTGATCATCTATATGGTTATTTCACAGAGGGTGGAGAGTTTATGGAGATATCAGTTGATGCTGCTGTACTAGGCTTTTCAATGCTTTTGATAGCAATCCTCATATGGATTCTCATAGTTTTTGTTAAAGACCCTAAAAAGGTTTTGCATAAAAGGTAATGTTTTTAGTTTTGCAAAACAATATTTTTTCGATTTCAAATGAATATCGATGTTATTGTGTCTGTACTTGCAAATGTGCTTTACACAATTTTGAGGAAGAAGGTTAGTAGTAGAAAGGCTTTTTCATATACTTGCAAAAGGTTTGGTTGTGGAAAAGCTCTTTTGGAGAGAGAGTTTCTGTATAAACTTAGCCAAGAGTTTGTCTCTAACTACTACAAGCTTTTGTACATTGTTGAGAGAAGCAGCAAAGTTAGGAATCCAAGCCACAGGTTATTGGCCAGAGCATTTATTTATATGTGGCTTGTTGAAAGAGGGGAAAGAGTTGATTCCAAGCTTAGAAAAGCTATTGAAAGAGATTTTCCAAGAATCAACGAGTTTATGCTTAACATTGATGAACCTTGGGCAATGCTATCATACCCCAAGTGGCTTTTTGACAAATTATCAACTGTTATGCCTATTGATGAAGTTGTTGAAATGTTGAAGGCTATGAATAAAAGGGTCTTGTGGATAAGAATAAACACTCTCAAAATAGATGTTGACAAGGCTTTGAAGATTCTTAGTGATGAGGGTGTTGAGTATGAAGCTGATAAAAATATTCCATTTCTCGTTAGAGTTGTCAAAACCAAAAAACCCATTAGAACACTTGAGCTATTCAAAAACGGCTCTATAATTATTCAAGACAAGGCAAGTGTTTTAACAGTGCTTGCTCTCGACCCAAAACCAGATATGCTGATATACGACTTTGCCGCTGCTCCAGGCATTAAAACATCTCTCATAATGCAGCTAACAGAGAACAAGGCAAGGGTTGTCGCATTTGACTTGTCTAGAAGAAGACTAGAAGCAATGAAAATGCTTTTGAACAGATACGGTGTTGACACATCCAGAATAGAGCTGGTGCTAGCTGATAGCACAAAGATTGCTCTTAGCAAAAAAGCTGATGCAATACTTGTTGACGCCACTTGCAGCAGTAGCGGAGCAATTTCAAAGGATCCAGCAATAAAAATTATTTTGAGAGATTCCAGAATACCACAGAAAATGAGTATTATACAAACAGAAATGCTTCTCAATGCATTGAAGCATGGGGAAAGAGTTGTGTATGCTGTTTGCTCTATCCTACCAGATGAGGGCGAGGAAGTAGTGGAAAAAGTTTTTTCAAAAGAAACAACACACAAACTTGTAGATCCTCAAATACCTGCATCAAGAGGATATCCAAAGTACAGCATATGGAACAAAGTCAGAAGAACCTTGCCACATATAGACAAAAGCGAAGGCTTCTTCATAGCAAGATTAGAGAGGTAAGTATAAAAAGAATTGAATTGTTAAAAATTTAGTCTTACTTTAGAATTGCAATTGTTTTTGCATGAACATAATATGGTTCAATACTTATGCCATCTACAGATGCTTTGCTACTTATTATGTGTAGCATTATTGCTATTGTGTTACTTCCTTTTTTAATCAATGTCTCTGGAATGTAAAACTCTGTTTGCGGACCCTCGTCAGCGTATCTACCAATGAATTGGCCGTTGAAGTATATCAATGCTCTAACACCACTAGCTCTAATCACTAGTTTAAGTGGTGCAACAGCATTTGATGGCTCTATGTGTACTTTGCCTCTGATCCAGACTATGTCTCCCTGTTTATTAACAAATGTTATTGGTAGTGTTGAGGAGTTCCAGGAGCTGTCATTGAAGTTTTCGCTAAACCACTTCTCATCTAGTCCCTGAGTACCGTATTTAACTTTCCAAGAGCCGTTCACAACTTTTTGATAAATCTTTATAGATGGGTATAGAGCGGGTCCCCACTCAATGGCTATAACCACTTCGTTTTCTCCTTCAACAAGATAATTCGTTATATCCACAGGGCCTGTGTATATACCAACAAACTTCTTGTTTACAAATAGCAATGCTCTTGGATAGTAATTAGCGTAGATTGCTTTTCCAAGGTCTAGTATGTATCGCCCAATCTTTTTATCTATGCTAAATTTCTTGATGTATACCCCTCCACCACGTGTTAGAGCATCAACAGATATTGCTTTCTCCAAAATCTTTCCACTTTCAATAAGCTTTTTGAGATCCTCTGGATTGTGTAGATACATAGACATGCTGAAGTCTTTTCCATATGGAGGTCTATACTCGGCATAGAGCCATTGTGTTAGCGGTATTTCAGCCACTTTCCCAAGATACACCATTCCCACAACTCCATTGGGGATATATACAATACCATCGTTTGTATGACCCATGGATTCTAAAACTATGTGCAACTTGTTCACACCCTCCTTCAAAGCAGTAGAAGCATCAACTTCAATACTGTGATAGTCAGAGGCTAGGGGAACACCATTCACCATGGCCGTTGCATAGTCATTGAAGTAGCTTATGTACATAAAACCATTTTTCAACTCCTTGAGATCGTCTCTACTCAAATTGAATTCTATTTCATATATTGAATATCCGTTGAACAGCATATTGTAGTACTCCAGTGGTTTTCCAGGCTCTATAGATACCCAGGTTTTTGGAATCTCCTCTCTAGCTACTCTCCACATACTATCAACACTTATCAACGGCTCCTCAAAACCTGTGCACAAAGCTGTGTCAATTGTACTTTCATACAATATTCCATACACATTAGCTACAGAGAATTCTCTATTACCTGAAACAATTTTTGATATTGGCTTGGGGGAGATAATTAGTAGTGGTCCACAGCTAGCATTATCAAGTTCTAATTCAATTGACAAACTGTTTTCAGTTCTTACAGCTGCGCCAACAAAATACGTATTTGAAACTAGAATTACTGGTGGCGCAACATCGTCTAGATACCATGTTCTATCAGCTCTGCTTCTAGAAACAGCTATAATGTAAAGCTCGTAGTCTCCAGACCTTAGAATAGCTATTCTATCGCTTTCACCATGAACATAGCTTAACACAATACTATTGTTACTTTCCTTCAATACATGCACATCTCTCACAAATGCAGCATCAATAGGCTCTTTAGATACAACAAGCATCTCACCAATTTCTAGAGAATCTCCATAAACTATCAAAACACTTCTCTTCTCAAATGATGCAATCATTAGAGGTTCTGATGATGTATAGGCTATTGTGAATGGTGTTCCTCTAACCTCAAAGTTTATAAGCATAATCTTTGCATTTCTCGCGGGTATTCTAACAACGTTTTGCTTTGGATACTCCCTACCACCATAAACTACCTTAGCTAGTTTGGGATACTGATCCAGGTTTCTCAAAACCACTAGAGCAAAGCCATCATCTCCTACTCTTGTAAACACATCAACTCCTGAAACCGTGGCCCTTGCACCATTCTCAACGGGCTTTGTTTTTGTTATGAAGTCATTGAATGTTTTTACAAAGTATGCAAACCTCTTTATTGTGTAGTATCTTTTTGAAAGCTCTCCCCACTCCCTTATAGCAGCTTCATAATCATATGTTGTTGTTATATACTTACCTGTGTAGTAACCCGGATTTGTACCACCATGATACATGTATATGCTTATACCATTTATCCCCATGCCAAAAGCTGTTTTCAGCAAAACCTCTGTCCACTCAGCTGGAAAACTACCTCTGTTCGTTGGTAGTGGTGCACCAAATGTTGAGAACCACCCACCCTCAAGCTCCATAAACATTTTTGGCATTCCTTTCTGCATCTTAAGATAGTTTTTAATCTTGTTATCAAATCCCTTCACATCCCACGGGGATGGATAATCATCAATTGTATTAATTATTGGTGTTCCCTCAACATACCAATCCTCATTAGTTATTATTGGAATATCGTTAACATATTTTCTAGCAATTTCATAGAGCTTCATCAGGAATTTTGTATCTCCCCAGAAATACTCATTCTCTATCTGAAGAAGTGCCACAGAACCTCCTCTAGGTACGGTATACCTGCTTATAATTGGCAAAACAGTTGAATACCACTTTTCAGAATACTTAATGTAGTTCTCATCCAAAGACCTTAAAATAACGTTTTTTGTATAAAGCCAGTTTGGATGAGCACCACTATCCCACTCAGAACAGATGTAGGGACCTGGTCTAGCTATGAAGTACATTCCAAGAGATTGAACAAGCTTAATATAGCTCTCCAAATCCCTGCTAAAAGCATTTGACTCATATGGCGATGGAGGCAAAGAATCGTTGAATATAACCAAATTCTCAACAGGTTCATGCCAATTCCAAGCAATATAGCTAGCAATACAATTCAAACCAGCTCTTCTAGCCTTCAACAACCTATCAAACCACAAACCCTTTGGAACCCTAAAATAGTGCACCTCACCACACATAAAATATGCTCTCTTTCCATTAACTGTGAAAAATGAGTCCTCGTATCCTACTCCCATAGGACCTCGCCTGTAGCTAACAAATACATACCCCAGGATTACAGCTATCAACAATGTGAATAGCAGGGAGACATATATAAGCTTTTTTGTATTCATATCTAGTTTCATCTACACAATCACCTATTGCATAGAACTGCATGTCTACAGATAAAAATTGTTATTAAAGTATTATATGGATTATTTTTTAAGGAACTTCACAAATGCATATCTCTAATGCTATAGTAGAGGAGACATAGATTCAAAACCTATGCAGTGCTAGAAGAATGCTAGATTGATGTAAGTATTTTCAATTCAATCTTAAATTAGATAACTAAGTTATTTTAATGCAGATTAAGTTATTTACTTCTTGTTATCTTTCACTAAATGTTATCTCCACAATTGTATGAACTACATCCTTATTACCTCCACACTAAGTTTTGCTTATTTAGACCAATACGATGTTACTTCATTAAACTTTTTAAGCAATTCTGTATAGCTGTAATGGTAAGGTGTAATAATTTGCATTGGATTGTAAAGAAAACATTGTTTGCTGCAATAACATGGTTTTTAGCAATAAGCATATCAATTTTGATTATTGTCTTAGCTCCTGGAAACCCTGCTCTCATGCTACTTACACAGTTTCTTCAAAGTGGCATGTCATATGATCGTGCACTACAAATGGTTGTAGCATACATAGGTTATTCACCTAATGAGCCTTGGTATAATATGTGGATGAAATATTTAAGTAATGTTATTACTGGAAATCTTGGTGTATCAATTGTTTATAGAACTCCAGTAGCTCAAATGATTGCTGGTGCAATTCCCTGGTCAATATTTTTTGTAAGCTACTCATTATCAATAACATTGGCTATAAGCATTCTATTAGGTTTAGCCTTGACATACTATAGACGCAACATTCTATTCACACGAACTACTACATCAATTTTAACAATATTAAATAGCATCCCTAATTGGATCTTGGCTGCAATATTCTTTGTATACATTGGTGCTCGGTGGAAGCTATTACCATATATGGGCCCATATTCTTCAAATGTGGTACCAGGGCTCAATGCACCATTTATACTAAGTGTATTACATCACTACACATTACCAATGTTAGTCATGGTTTTAACATCTCTTCCTGGCTGGACATTTGGCATGGCTGCTATGTCGTCAAGTGTTATTAGAGAGGATTATGTTGTAGCGGCAAGGGCAAGGGGGCTTCCTAGTAGAAGAATATTGACAGCATACATAGCAAAGAACTCTATACTTCCCATTTATGCAAATATAGGTGTTACATTTGCGTGGCTTTTGGTTGGCACAGTTTGGATAGAATCACAATTTCTATTGCCAGGTCTTGGAACACTGTTATCTGTAACCTCCTCTGCAAGAGATTACCCAGTAATGGTTGGAACATACGTAATAGTGATTACGGCTATAATTTTAGCTAATTTCCTTACTGATATCACATATGGACTAATAGATCCTAGGGCTAGGGTGGAAGAGCAATGAGCATAACCTCATTTTACAAATCTGATGTGATATCATCATTGAAGCCAATACTCAAAATATTAGCAAGAGGTCCTGCAAGAATATTCAGCCTATTCATAATATTATTGTATGTAGTACTTGGTATAGGGGTTGTAGTTGGGTTCATTCCTTCATTACCACCATATAAGGGTGGTTTAGAATATGTGTATCAACCTCCATCTACACGCGACTTTCCATGGTACATACTAGGAACAGAATACACAGGAAGACCATTGCTATTAACGCTAATACATGGTATTCCAAAAGCATTATCAATAGCATTTCTTGCTGCTATAATTACTGTAAGTGTGGGTATGGTGCTGGGTCTTGCTGCTGGTTATATAGGTGGATGGGTTGATGAAGCAATTTCTGTTGCTATAAATATTGCTCTCACTATACCAACCTATCTTCTAGCACTAATCATCCTCATGGTCATTCCAGAAGAGCTTAAGCAAAACATATTCATATTGGCAGGCATCTTAAGTATAACTGCATGGGCTTCTCTTGCTAGAGCTGTTAGAGCTCAGACTCTTTCTCTGAAGAGAAGAGAGTTTGTGGATGTAGCTAAAACTCTTGGTTTTAGCACATGGAAGATAATATTTGGTGAAATTATTAGATTCATTGCACCATTTCTAGCAATGAACCTGGTTCTTGGAATGGTTGGAGCAATATATGGATACACAGGACTGGCATTTCTAGGCTTTATGCCGATGACACCAGATAACTGGGGTGTTCAAATATACATGGCTATAAGAGGTGGTGGAGCTCTCTACTCTGATAAAGCAATTCTAGCTTTGTGGAGCCCAATAATAACTATTGTCCTACTTCAATACGCTCTCATAAACATAGCTGATGCCCTTGGAGAGGTCTTCAATCCAGCACTAAGAATAGGATTGAGAGGTGAAGAAACATGAGTACTCCAATACTAGAAGTAAAGAACCTAAGTGTATACTATAACAATGTAAAAGTTGTGTCAAATGTTGATATCAAAATATTTAATGGTGAAGTCTATGCCATTGTAGGTGAAAGTGGCTGTGGAAAAACCACAACAGCTAATGCCATACTTAGAATCTTGCCAGAGACAGCTCGAATAGATAGTAATTCCAGTATATTTTATAGCAAGGATAAGAAAATGATAGATATTCTTAAAATACCTGAAAAGGAATTCTCTCAAGAAATTAGATGGAGAGAAATTTCAATGGTTTTTCAAGGAGCTCTAAACTCTTTAAACCCAACCATAAAAATAAAGGACCACTTTATTGAAACAGCTTCTGCACATGGAATTAAAGACAAGAAGATTGTATTGGAAAGAGCAAGAAAATTACTTGAATCTGTGAAACTCGATCCAGATAGAGTCTTAAATCTGTATCCAATTGAAATGAGCGGTGGCATGAAACAAAGAACCTTAATAGCCTTGGCACTACTTCTCAATCCAAAGCTTGTAATACTAGATGAGCCAACAACGGCTTTGGATGTCCTGATACAAAGAGAAATTCTGCTCTTACTTAAAGAATTGAAGGAAAAAATGAATCTAACATACATCCTTATAACACATGACATTTCATTAGTTGCTGACATAGCTGATAGGGTAGGTATTATGTATGCTGGGAGAATAGTTGAAGAGGGGAACGTATATGACATTTTCTATAATCCTCTGCATCCATATACAATTGGTTTACTAAAATCTGTTCCAAGACTCAATGAATTTAAGGAAAATATTGAGACTATCCCAGGTAACCCACCAGATTTTAGGAGACTTCCACATGGATGTAAATTCCATCCAAGGTGCCCACTCGCTATGGATATTTGTAGAAGGGAAGAACCACCACTAATGGAATTTAGAAATGGTCATTTTGTTAGATGCTGGCTATATGCAAAGAGGTGAATGCTATGAGTGACAATGTGATAGAGGCTAAAAATATTGTTGTCAAGTTTTACATAAGAAGGGGGCTTAGAAGGATAGGGTTTGCAGCAGTAGATAATGTTAGCATAGCGGTTCCTAAGGGATCTATATTTGGTTTGATAGGTGAGAGTGGTTCTGGTAAAACAACATTGGGCAAGGTTACACTAGCTCTTATAAAGCCAACAAAAGGTGAGGTGCTGTTTCAAGGAAGAAACATTTTTGATATGGATAAGAAAGAGTTTAAGAAGTATAGAGTGAATGCACAGTACATACCGCAAGATCCTTACGCTAGTATAAATCCATATAAGAGAGTTAGAGATATTCTTACTGATATTGCTAAATATCATAAACTGGCGTTGAACAATAAAGAAGCTTTAGACATGGCTATAGATATTATGAATAAAGTTGGTTTAAATCCGCCGGAAAGATATTTAGACAAATACCCATTTCAGCTAAGTGGAGGAGAGAGGCAGAGAGTATCAATAGCAAGAGCATTAATGCTTAAACCAGCTTATATAGTTGCTGATGAGCCTGTTACAATGCTTGATGCATCTTTGAAAGCATCCATAGTTAAGACAATAAAGGATATGGTTAGAGAAATAGGCTCTTCACTACTGTTTATAACACATGAAATAACTCTTCTCCAGTTCTTCGGGCCATCAACACTTGTAGCAGTAATGTATCTAGGTAAACTTGTTGAACAAGCAACACTGAAAGAGCTGCTAGAAGAGCCTTTGCATCCATATACACAAGCATTGATATCAGCAATACCAGTACCAGATCCAAAAGCCAGAGAAACAAGAAAATTAATTCTGTCAGGTACTACACCATCTCCACTAAACAAACCACAGGGATGCCCACTAAGCAACAGATGCCCCTTCGCAATGGATATTTGTAGAAAAGAAGAGCCACAACTTAAACAAGTAAGTCCAACACATTTTGTTGCTTGTCACTTGCGATAGAAGTAGCAGCAAAATAAATAGTTTTAACGGTTCTATTTTTGAAGTTAAATTAGTTTAAATAATTTAAATTAAGAAAAAAATTTAAGGGGGTGCAAAACAACACCTATTATAGTGTGATAAAAATGTTAAAAAAGAAGAAAATGAAGTATCCAATAATAACTATAGTAATATTAATAATGGCTGTTCTTGCTGCACCTCTTCCCCTATTAACTGCTGAAGCTGGTGGCACATTTCATTTAGTTGCTTGGTATGTGCTGCCACCAACAATAACATGGAATCCGTTTGCAAGTGGAAGCGCAATAGGTGGTGCTCAGGGGCTTATAGGATCTGCATGTATAGCTCCTCTATATGTTTTCGAGGCTTATCATGGCTATTTGTTACCCATTTTAGCTAAGGATCTAAGCATTAACTTGGCTGAGGGATATCTCGAAGTTAAGTTATTTAATGACAACAAGTGGTTTGATGGCAAATCCACATATCCGTTTACAGCAAAGGATGTGTGGACATATTATACGATTCAATGGAAAATATTTAGAAACTTCCTTCCATGGCTTTTAGACGTTAGGATTGTAGATGATTATACCATTAGATTCTACTTCAATAAATCAATGATTTCAATTAGAGCACCATTATATGATCCAAAAACAGCAAAAGTTGATACATCTAAAATCTATGACTATAGTTTCACAACAAACTTTTGGTATCAAGGACTTTTCCAGTTGTTGACATGGGGAGTCTCAACACCATATACAATCTTCGGAAAATATGCAGAACAAGTAGCTGATATCCCCATTAATGAAATACCGACTAGACTTAACTTAACAAAACTTCAAAACGATATTAGAAACATGCCTATGGATACACCATGGTGTAATGGCCCATTCTGGCCAGATCCTGCGACATTAACAACAACTGGTGTTAAAGTAGTTAAGAATCCTGGTTATAGATGGTCTAAATACATCAAGTATAGTGGGGGTGAAATACTATTTGCCAGAGCTGAAGAGCAAATGGTTGGCTGGTTGATGGAAGGAAAAGACCTGTTGACATGGCATGGCATATCACCACTAGCATTAGCAGAAGTGGATAAGGCATCAACTGTGAAGGGAGCTTATCTAGAGGGTTTGGAGGTGCAAGGAATATGGTTCAACATACTAAAGTATCCATTTAACATAACAGAAGTTAGACAGGCCCTAGTACTACTTATAAACAGAACAGAGGCTGCAAAAGCATTTCCACCTGTAACATTAGAGTACAAAGATTTGGTTACAGGTATTCGAAGTTCTGCAGAATTACCTGATTGGATTAGGGATAATCTTTATGATTGGAGCTATAATCCTCAGAAAGCATATCAGCTTTTGCAAAGCGTAGGATTTAAGAGAGGACCTGATGGAAAATGGTATACACCAGATGGAAAGCCATTCCACTTTGAGGTAATGTGTGTATCTGCATGGGCTGATTGGGTATCACAAGCAAGCAATCTTGCTGCTCAGTGGCAAGCACACGGTATTGATGCTGTAGCAAATTGTGTAGATGTGGGTGTCTACAATACATTATGGAATAATCTCCAATTTGATGTAACACTACATTGGGATGTGATAAATCCAGCATCAATAGCAATGGCATATACAGGCTACTTAAATAGATATTGGGTTGCATGGTCTTATCTAGGTCAAATGTACATGAACTATACATGGCCAGTGCCGCTAAAGAATGGCACAACCATATATGTTAATCCATGGTTCGAGCAGCAAAAACTACAAGCACTTGTTCCAGGAACGCCAGAGTTTTGGAGCACTATAGCAAAGTTAACCTGGTTCTGGAACTACTACATGCCAACATACCCAATATGGGTATTCAGAAGAGGTTGGCAAGTAAGCATAGCAGAATCAAACTTTGCTCAATTATTAGGAGCACCAGACGACAAATTAGACGTTAAAGGGTACACACAGTATGCATGGGGTATAAGTAAAAGCTGGGTCGCTACAGCATGGTATTGGGGTATGTACTCAGTCTACGTATGGATGAGCTATGGAATACTAGAACCACCATCACAGCCACTTGCATGGCCTCCAACCACACCACCTCTAAATCCATATGAAAAATTACCATCGGAAGCAAAAATAATTAAAATTACAGAAATTGTGAAACCAGCTCCTACTCCTACACCAACACCTACACCAACTCCAACGCCAACACCATCCCCAACACCTACAATAGCACCTACAATAACAACAACTGTTACAACTGTTGTTACTCAAACAATTGAAAGAACTGTTACAACAATATCAACAATG
>NZ_JASNVW010000009.1 GCF_030186535.1 Ignisphaera cupida
GATGTATTCTACGACTATTCTACTTGACCAATATTCTGCTAGCATGGCTAACTCATTACACATAACTTTTTATTATTGTGCATTTAGGTTTTGTATTCACAGAAAGTTGGTGTTGTTATATGAGGAAATTATTTGTTTTTACGTTTTCAGCTGACTATAGACATAGCTATATTGTTACAGCTATAGAGGTTTTGACTAGGCTAGGTGAAAAAACTAGGTTGTTTGATGTTTATGCAACTGAGGAGATGGCGGATTTTAATAGAAATTTTCTAAGGAATTTTGATGGTGTTATGTTTTTAATTTCTGGTGATGTGCCTTTTTCAGATGAGCAAAAAGAGCTTCTAATTGATTTCGTTACGTCTGGAGGAGGCTTTGTTGGTGTTCACAATGCAGCTGCTGCACTATATTCCTTTGCTAGATATGGTGAAATGCTTGGTGGCTATTTCCATTCTCATCCATGGGTTCAAGAAGCTCTTTTCATTGTTGAGGATCAGAATCATCCATCAACAAGGCATTTGCCAAGGAGGTTCAAGGCATTTGAGGAAATTTACTTGTTTAAGAATTGGATAGGTAGAAATAGAACAAAGGTGTTGATAAGTCTTGACATATCATCTGTTGATCTGAGTAAAGCTCCTAAGGAAATTCAGGACTATCCCATTGCCTGGTGCCATAGGTATGGTGGTGGAAAAGTGTTTTATACTGCTTTTGGCCATTTATCGTCTAGGTGGAGAGAAGAATGGTTTCAAAAACATGTTTTAGGTGGAATTCAATGGGTTTTGGAAAAAGAGTAGAAATTTATTGGCAACTTCCTGAACACATTCATGGTATTATGAAAAACTCATTGTAGTTTTTAATGCTTGTCTCCTTTATCTTAACCTCCCATATATCAAATTCTCTAAGACTTTTTATAGTCTCTACGAAAGCATTAACTCTATCATCATCTCCCTCAACATGTATTTCCACACTACCATCAGGCAAATTCCTTACATATCCAAAGACCCCAAATGCAAGTGCAATGCTCTTTATCCTAGCTCTAAAGCCCACACCTTGCACATCACCATAAACATGCATCATCACAGCTTTAGCCATGCAAATCACCAATTTACTTTATAGCTAAACAACTCTGAAAACACATTTAGACAATTTAATTAAAAAGCTATTCCTCACAGAGTTTTGTCTCCATTAACTCGAGAGAATCTTTATCTTCGCTTTTTCAAGCTTCTAAACCTTCTTAACTCTCCTCGTAGCTATGATATCTGTGCCACACACATTCCTTATTATAACATCACCAACCTCTACAGGTGCTTCAACCTCAATTCTTGCCAGCATCTTCATTACTTGCCAAATACAGTCTTTGGGTACAGGATCGCGAGTAATGACAGATACTGTTGGCATATCCCCTCCCCTTACTTTAACAACACTCATAACATATCTTACAGGATTTGAGATTTCGCTTTTTGCAAATTCGATTCCACGTGGACAAAGAGCTCCTTCAACACTTTCAATCGAGTTGTCCTTTATGGTTACTCTCAATGTGCAACTAGCTGGACAGCGTATGCAAACCATCTCCACTATCTTATTCATCTAGGCTTCACCTGTATTGTAATTTTATCAGCATTTTCATTGATTTTGTTAAGAATATTCCTTCCTATTTTGAATCTAATCATTTCAGCTGGTCTTACACCAAAGTGAAACATTCTAAAGTTTAGCTCAGGTATTTCAACAAAAACATTTCTCTCTGGTTGAGCTACCCTAGCATATATTACAACATCTCTTTCTCCACCAATCATTTGTGGAACAACTAGCCTGATGTTTCTACCCTTCTTAACATATTTCCAATTCTTTGTAGGCATACCACCATTATCAACAAAGACCTTTGCTCCTTCTGCCGCAATTTCACCTTGCTCAACAGCATAATCAACAAGATCGTTTATCACCAAAGCATTTCCAGCAACAAATACACCAGGAATGCTAGTCTCTAGATACTCATTTACAACAGGTCCTCCAGTAGAAGGATCTACGACAACCCCGAGTTTCTCCAGTAAATCGATATTGGGTCTGAGACCAGCAGATACCACAACAGTATCACATGGTATTTCAAATTCTGTTCCATCTATAGGCCTCAAATTCTCATCTACTTTCGCCACAACTACTTTCTCAACTCTCTTCCTCCCAACAATTCTCACAACAGTATGCTGCAAAAGCAAAGGTATGTTGAAATCAACTAAACACTGCAGTATATTTCTCATTAACCCTCCTGGATATGGAAGTATTTCTACAACTGCTTTTACCTTAGCACCCTCTAGCGTAAATCTTCTAGCCATTATCAATCCAACATCGCCAGAACCTATAATCACTATCTCCTTTCCTGGTAAAACACCATAGATATCCATAAGCGTTTGAGCCTCGCCTGCTGTATATATCCCATCTGGTCTATCCCCAACAACACCTATTTCAAAAATGTGTCTTTCCCTAGCCCCAGTTGCATATATTATTGTTTTAGCATATATTCTCATTACTCCTTGAGGTGTAATAACATTTACTAGTTTCTTGTCATAGTCTATATACTCAATGCTATGAACATGTGCTCTCAACAAATACTCAACCTTTAAGCTCTCCAACTTGTCTAATAGCCTTGTTATAAATTGCGTACCTGTTAAATCCTCTCTAAAATAGTGTAAGCCAAAACCTGGATGAATACATTGAAGTGGTATTCCCCCAAGTAGATCCCTATTCTCAACTAAAATCGGTTTTAAGCCTAATTCAGTTGCCTTTATAGCTGCTGCAATACCTGCGGGGCCTCCACCTATAATAACTGTGTCATACTTTAGAAACTTCATTTTCTTCACCTACTTTCTTACTCCACAAAATCTTTATCTCACCTATGCCATAGCTACTCTTCTTCACAACAACATCATAATATGGAATACTCAGCTTATCAGATACCACTTTTGCTACTCTCCATCGACAGAAAGAGCCTTGGCATTTTCCAAAACCTGTATAGATTCTGAACTTCAACCCATCTAAAGTAATTGTCTTAATACCAATTTTCATCATTCTATCAATTGCTTCCAGCACTTCTGCTTTAGACACCATTTTGCAATAGCAAACTATTTCACCATAGTCAGGATTCTTTCTTATCAAATCATCTATTTCACTCAATGATTTGCCACTTAACCTAGTTATGTCATGTCTGTAGGGATTCCAACTACCTTTCCTAATCAACTTCACATCATATGTATTTGCAACTAACTCAACTACGTATTCAGCAATTGCTGGTGCTGCTGTTAGTCCTGGTGATCTAATACCAGCTACATTTACAAATCCCCATGGATTAGAATATGCTTTGATAAGCCATTGACCATTTGGAGGCTCAGGTCTTAAACCTGCAAATGTTCTTATGATCTTCGACTTTGGTGGTAACTTCTTTAATAGTTTAGTTGCTTCTCTATAGACATAGTCCAAGCCCTTTACAGAAGTTGATGCATCATCTCTAGCTTCAAGAGGTAAATCCTCAGCTGTTGGCCCAATTAAAACATTGCCATGAACTGTTGTTATGGCATAAACACCTTTTGTTATATGCGTTGGAACTGTGTGAAGTATTTTCAATGGCTTGGGTTCAATGTTTTCATCAAATAAAATATACTCTCCTTTGCGAGGTCTTATATAAAAATCTAGTTCTACCCCTGCTAAATGACTAATTTTATCTGCATACAAACCAGCTGCATTAATAACAATATCTGCTTCTACAAAGCCTTGAGTTGTTTCAACACCTTTTACTGTACTATTATAAACCCTTATCCCAGTCACCTCAGCTTCTGTTAAAAGCTTAGCCCCATTTTCAACAGCGTTTTCTACAATAGCTATTACAGCTTCAAATGGCGAAATTACTCCAGCTGTGGGTGCATATACTGCACCCTTTGCATCATCCCCTATACTGGGCTCCAAAAACCTTAGCTCCTCCCCGTACACCACTCTGACTCCTGGAACACCATTTAACTGTGCTAATTTAATATATTCTCTAGCCTGTTTCTCCTCATCCTCATTTGTAAAAACCATTAATTCTCCAGGCCATTTCACAGGTATCTCCAGTTCCTCAGCCCATGTTCTCCACATCTGATTTCCTTTAACACATAGCTTAGCTCTTAAAGGATATTTATTTGGGTCTTCTTCATGCCCTGGATGAATTATTGATGTATTTGCCTTGCTAACACCCCATCCAACATCAGGTTCTTTCTCAACAATAACAACATCAAAATTCTCATACATGCTGAGAATTCTTGCAATAGATGCTCCAACAATACCAGCTCCAATGATAACCACACGAAACTTCTTCAAAATCAGCACCTAGATGGCCACACATGTTAGTGTAAAGAAAAATAAGTTTCAAGTAAAAAAGTTATTCGTAGCCATACGCCCATGGAACTTCCTTTGCCCATCCAAGTGCTCTTTGAACTGCTGCTTTCCACCCTTTGTATAGCCTCTCCCTCGTTTTTTCATCCATTCTCGGTATAAACTCTTTCTCCATTCTCCAATTCTTTCTAACTTCATCAAGGCTCTTCCAGAATCCCACAGCTAAACCAGCTAAATAGGCCACGCCAAGTGATGTTGTTTCAAAAACTACTGGTCTAACAACTCTAACATTGAGTATATCAGCCTGGAACTGCAATAGGAAATCGCTTTTTGCAGCTCCACCATCTGCTTTCAAAACAGTTATATCTCTACCTGTATCAGCCTTCATAGCCTCAATAACATCTCTAGTTAGATAGGCTATTGCCTCAAGCGTTGCTCTAGCTATGTGCTTTCTCTCAGTTCCACGCGTAATACCAATTATCAATCCTCTTGCATAGTGATCCCAGTAGGGAGCCCCCAAACCAACAAATGCTGGAACAAAGTAAACACCACCAGTATCAGAAGCTGATTCAGCCAATGGGTTTATCTCAGCTGATACCTCAATTAGCTTCAACCCATCTCTTAGCCACTGAATAGCTGCACCAGTTATGAATATACTTCCCTCAAGAGCATAGACAGCTTTCTTTGGCTCTAAAGAATAGTATACAGTGGTCAATAGATTGTGTTTAGAGGGCACAGGAGCTTCGCCAGTATTGAGAAGTATGAAGTTTCCTGTTCCATAAGTACACTTAACATCTCCAACATCAAATCCAACTTGGCCAAAGAGAGCTGCTTGCTGATCACCAGCATCGCCAGTAACCGGAATACTTACTCCACCCATTAGCTCCTGCACCTCGGGACCTGTATACCCATAAACTTCTTTATCACTAGATGGTCGAGGCAATGGAAGAATTTCTCTTGGTATCTTGCCTTGAATTTCAAGCAACTCGTCATCCCAATCAAGTTTGTGTATATTAAATATCATCGTTCTAGAGGCATTGCTATAATCTATCACATGAGCACCATACCTCTCCGGCGTTAAAACATCTTTAGAACCCTTAGTCAAATTCCAAATAATCCACGTGTCAATTGTTCCAAAAAGCAGCTCTCCCTTCTTAGCCCTTTCTCTAACACCTGAAACATTATCTAAAATCCACCAAATCTTTGTACTAGAAAAGTAGCAATCTGGAACCAAGCCACTTTTACCTTGAATAACCTTGAAGTAGTGTTCACGAAGATAATCAATTTCCTTAGCTGTTCTTCTATCCTGCCAAACAATAGCATTGTAAACAGGTTTACCAGTTTTTGGATCCCATATAATAGTTGTTTCCCTTTGATTTGTAACACCAATAGCAGCAATTTCTCTTGGATTAATTTTCGTTTGCTCAAGAACCTCCTTAATGCACTGCTTTGTTTTTTCCCATATCTCCAATGGGTCATGCTCAACCCAACCAGGTCTTGGATATATTTGCCTATGTTCATGATAAGCCCAACCACCTTTAACAGGAAGACCATCATATGTAAACAGCATTACCCTAGTACCAGTAGTTCCCTGATCTATCGCCATAACATACTTTTTCTCAGCCAAAGAAATCCCCACTATATTGATTAAGGAACATATTTAAAATTTTTAATAAACTATGGCAAAATAATAAACGTTGCTAAATCAAGAAACTGTAGATCCTAGATTTTACCTGTACAAAATGTTTCATTAGAATGCTTTCCAAATGAGTATGTTTATGAAAACAGAAATGAAAATAAATGCTGTAAGGCCATGTCAGCCATGCTCTATAAACATTTAAACTTTTGTTTCAATATCAATTAGGAAATTATAATCTGCTATTCTTAGGTGTTGAATGTGCTTTTCAAAAAGCCAAATGTGTTTGACAAACCCATTAAATTGTTTGATGTAGATGATGTTGCGCTTCACATTGTTATTTCTAAAACCATTAATAATGTTGTTGTTCACACTAGAGATGATAGTGAAAAATTGTTAATTCCATTGAGGGGATGCGCAAAATTTGGAAATATGCATGCATATTCAAAGGACATAATCTATATTCCAAGAGGTTTTGAGGATATTTCCATAGATTTAGAACTGGGCTCAATAGTGTACATTGTTGAAGCTCCTTCAAACACTGTTTACAAACCATACATCAAGAGATTTGAAAATGCAAAAACTATTCATGTTGGCGATGAGCATTCTAGAAGAACAAGATATGTGATGATAGATGTTGATGACTCTTCTGAAAAATTTTTAGCTGGATACACATTTTGTTGCCCTGGGTGTTGGGGTTCCTATCCACCACATAGACATGATGATAAATATGAGATATTTATTTATTTTGATGTTGAACCTGGTTTTGGTGTTCAGCTACTAATTGATGATGATAAAGAAGAGGCTTATGTAGTTAAAGATTTTGACGTATTTCTAGTTACTCGCGGATACCACCCAAATGTATCAGCACCTATTAAAGGTCTTAAATATTTGTGGATTATGGTAGCTGTTAAAGGGAGTAGAAACTTTTCAATGAGTGTTAACAAAGCCTTTGTCGAAACACAAACAATGAAAATGTGAAATAAGGCTAGCAAGTTTAATGTGTTAAGCATTTTTGAAAATACATAAAAAGGTTGTTAAATAGTGGATTGAGTTATTGGTGTAATTATGTCTAAAAGTGAGATAATTATTTTATTTGACAAGGATTTTTATCTTCACAAACCTCCTTATGGGTATCATCCAGAAAATCCTTCAAGATTAGACATTGTGTTGAGGGGGTTGAGAGAACATGGATTATTAGATAAAGTTGTTTTTGTTGAAGGTATAGAGTTTTCTGATGTTCTAAAAAGTGTTCTCATGGTTCATGAGAAAAGCTATGTGGATATGGTTATCGATTTCTGCAATTCTGGTGGTGGATACATAGATCCAGATACATATATTGTTAGAGAGTCTTGTGTTGTTGCTCAAAAAGCTGTTGCAGCATCTATAAAAGCTGTTGAAAATGCTTTAGAGGTTAGAGAAAAGCTTTTCTTTGCTTTGGTGAGACCGCCAGGGCATCATGCTGGTTTTAGTGGAAAAGCTTTTGAGGCTCCAACACAAGGTTTTTGCATATTCAACAATATTGCTATAGCAGTTAACCATATCATGGAAAAGTATAGGATAAGCCCAGTAGTAATAGTTGATATAGATGTTCACCATGGTAATGGAACCCAGGAGATTTTTTGGAACAACCCAAATGTTATTCACATCGATATTCATGAGCATGGGATTTACCCAGGCACTGGCCATATAAACGATGTTGGGGGTTCAAATGCTAAGGGAACCAAGATCAACATACCACTACAGCCTTTTAGTAACGACGATGACTATCTCTATGTTCTCAACAAAATTATTCACCCAATTATATCACACTACAAACCCAGGCTAGTAGCAATTTCAGCAGGTTTCGATGCATATAGAGATGATGGCTTGGCTAATATGATGCTCACAGAAAGATTTTACTCCATTTTTGGAGCATATCTGAGATCATTATCTAAATTAGGAATTAGCATAGCAGCAATTCTAGAAGGGGGCTACACCCATGGACTTCTCCATGGATTACCATCAATGCTAAAGGGATTCATAGAATACAACAAGGATTATTTAGAAAAAATCTTGAGCTCAGCCACCCCAAGAAATAACACAGTTAAGGTTGTAGATGAGTTGATTAAGATATTAAGAAGCTACTACACCTTATAATTTGTTTTCTCTAAATCGATAATGATATGGCTATAAAAACCTCACATTCTTCTCATTTTCTTGTGCATCATACTTTAAATTTTGAAAAGCCATTAAGTTGACTTTAATCTGTAGATAGAGTTGATAGAGTTGAGAGTAAGGAACATACCTAATTTGTTGGTGCGGCGGCCGGGATTTGAACCCGGGATCTCCGGCTTGGCAGGCCGGCGTCCTAGACCAGGCTAGACGACCGCCGCTTGTGTGCTTCTGTTACTTTTTTGTGGTTGTGGTTAAAAATTGTTTTGCTTATATCCAGTTTGTTTTTACTATTGTTTTTGATGGAACATCTCTATATACTGTAACTCCTGGGTATATTATTGAGTATGAACCTATTTTTACTCCTGGCATTATTGATACATTTATGCCTGTTTTTGCGTATCCCCCTATTACTGCTCCTAGCTTTACTCTTTCACTATCTACACGCTTGCCTTCTATCATCATTTTCACTATTTGATTGTCAAATCTTAGATTCGCTATTTTTGTTCCTGCTCCTAGATTAACGTTTTCAGCTATTATGCTATCCCCGATGTAGGTCAAGTGTTCTGCATGTGTATTCTCCATTACTATACTCTCCTTAACCTCTACCGAGAATCCTATGTGTACTTTGCTTAATATTGTTGTGTATGGTCTTATGTATGAGTTTGGCCCTATAACTGCTTCTTTCCCTATGTAGACAGGCCCCTCAATGTATGTAGCTCCTTTTATTGTTGCCTCCTCATCTATGTATACATGCCCCTTTATTGTTGCATATGGTGATACATCGCCCATTACTTTTCTTAATGCAAGCTTTTCTAAAGCTATTTTGTTTGCTTTTAGCAAGTCCCATGGATATCCAATATCCTGCCAATCACTTAAGCTTATTGATACATATTTGAATTCCTCTCCTTTGCTTCTGGCAATAGAGATTATGTCTGTTAGCTCATACTCTCCCCTGGGAGACTTTCTCAACTCATTAACAAGTTCAAGAACCTTTGACTTAACAAAGTAGATACCGGCATTAGCAACACCAGTGCCGTTTTCAGAAGGTTTTTCAACAATTTCCAAAACCTTTTCACCATCAACAACAAGCTTTCCATACTTAGAAATGTTGGAAACAACAACACCAACAACCACATTAAATCTCTTTTCAACAGCTTTTTTCAAAGCATTTGAAACAGTAGAAGAGTTTAAATAGAGATCACCATAGATAATAACAGCATCATCCAAAACATTCTCAACAACTTTTTTCACAGCATGTCCAGTGCCCAAAGCATTGCCTTGATCAATAAACTTTACATTAATTGAAAGCTCATCGGTAATTTCCTTAACATTTTCAATAACCACATCCTTCATATACGACACAACAACATAAACTTCTTCAATACCTAACCTACTTAACACATCAAGTGGATAATAGATCACAGGTTTGCCAGCAACAGGCATTAAAACCTTTGGTTTTGTTTCAGTTAATGGTCTAAGCCTTTTACCATCTCCAGCAGCTAAAACAATTCCTATCAAGACTAACCCCAAAATATTTTGGTGAACCAGAATGTAAAATACAAAGTAAGAAGAATTTAAAGTTATAGCGATGTTCCATATGGAGCTTCTAAAACACCTGGCTTGGGGATTATAACAGCTTTTTTAAGTCCCTCTGGCGTTGGCACTGCTATTAGTTTGGATTTTGCAAACTCTACTTTTCTCAATGGATATATCTTCTTAGCTTCATTAAATATTGCCTGGTTATAGTCTCCAAAAACCATTCCAACAACAAATTCTCCAAACGTTTTCTCAGATGCTATTTTAGTTGCTTGCTCCATTAAAATTTTTCTAATTGCATGCCTTTGGCTAGTGCCACATCTATACGTGGTCCAAGCCATAATATTCAACCTAAGAACATAGCCATCCTTTGTTGTTACATTTAGTATTGCTGAGACCTTGCTACTTTTTCTTCTCGTCAAACTTCTTAAATAGTCTCTTGCAAGTTCATGACCCTTAAATATTGTGTATGCATTTTCCCCCTCAATCTTCCATATCTGGAAATAGATATTGATGTGAACCTGGGTAATGTCACCAGTTAAATCATATAGCGTTACAGCAACTCTTCTTCCAAGCAATTTCCAAGGCTCATCGGCAGGCGTTGTAGCTATGGCTACAGATCCAAAATACTCTGGCGCTACAACATTGAACCACTTCTTAAGTCTCCACCTCTCTCTTCCAGTTAACCTAAATTTTTGTGCTGACGACAAAGAGCTAAACACCCATTAACTTAACAAAAACCACTAACTGAATACCCAAACTTAAAAGCTTTTAAAAACATTTACCAATCAAATTATTTTGTAAGCAATGATGTAGAGACTTTCCACAATACGACTCATAACATGATACTAAATTGCCAAGTTTCAATACATCAAAATTTTGCTAAAATCTCTCAAATTTTGAACCTAGCAACATACTGCAGTTAACATAGCAAAACATATTGAAAAGGTATAACATCTTAACGAAGCTCAATAAAATGCAAGTGATATATACAAGTCCATGCCATGGTCTGTCTTTCCATAAACTTGGAGATAAAGGTATTGCTAATGTGAATAACAAGACTTTGAGCATGTACAAAAACTTTAATATTTGAGAACCAAATGAGTAGATTATGGTGTAACAAAAATGTTTGAAGTTTTTAGAGAAGAGGTTTTTGGAGATTTTACAATTATTGAGTATAAGCCTATAGAGCTTGAAAAGCCAAGTTTTGCATTGGTATCGCTTCCTGATGCAGGTCTTGTAAGTGTTATTGGTGCTTGGCACATAATTAAGACTCTTAACCTTTCTGAAGTGGGGGGTATAGACTCTTACATTCATTTGCCTCCAGTAGCTGTGATAAGTAATAAGCTTCTTAGAACTCCTATAAGGATTTTCTCAAGCAATACTCTACTCATTGTCTATAGCGAATTCATGCCTTCTCAACCAGGAATAGTGAAGTTATCAAAGCTTTTAGCAAATTATCTGGAGAGAAAAGGCATAGACTATGTGTTTCTCATGACTGGAATGCCAATTCCAAATAGATTTGAGATTGAGAAATTAAGAACATTTTATCTAGCAACATCGCAGAAAGCACTAGAGCTCATAAAAAGCTATGATTTGATACCCTTTGAAAATGGGTTTTTTGCAGGACCCTATGCAGTGCTTTTAAAGGAATTTGTCAAGGCTAGACTAAATACTGTTCTCCTACTTACAGAATCATTTTTAGAATTTCCAGATCCAGAAGCTGCAGCTAAAAGCATTGATATAGTTTCAAAAATAGTAGGGAAGCCTATAGATGTTAAGGAGCTTCTTGAAGAAGCAGAAACTATCAGGATCAGAGCTAGAGATGCTATGAGAAATGTTGTTAGGGGATTAGCTCAAATGAGAAAAGATGTTGAATATGCCCCACCTCTATACACATAAGGAATGAGAATATGATTGATGAAGAATTTGAAAAACTCTTTAGAAAAATTCGAGAAGTAGAGAGAAGTGTTAAGGATTTTGTTGAAAGTGAATTTAAAAGAATTTTAGATAGTGTTGAAGATGTGATGCATATTAGAAGAGTTTTATCTCCAACATGGTACCACGAAGGATATTTAAGACCTTTGTATACAGTCTATGACAGAGGTAGTTACTATGAAATTTTAATAGACTTGCCAAAAGTTGATGAAGGGTCAATAGATGTGAGATTTCAAGACAATCTCATATACATTAGGGCAAGACTTAAAGAAGAGATTAGATTTAGTAATTGGAGTGGTGTAGGAGGAGAAACTAGATTTCATGAATATAGAGAAGTTATAGAAATACCAATAAGGATTAACCCTGAAAAAGTTAGGATTCAAACTAGGCGCGGACTAGTTAAAATACTAGTATATAAGTAACAATGTTTTGTTTAGGGTTATGAAATTGGGTGTTGTTTTAGCTGTTCATGGTGGTGCTGGTGGTTGGAAAGTTGATAAAGATGTTTTGGAGAAGGTTAGAAATGTGATTAAGGAGGCTTTGGAAGAGGGGTTCAAAGCTTATCAAAATGGTTCAAGTCTAGACATGGTTGTAACAGCTATTGAGGTTTTGGAGAATTCTGGGGTTTTTAATGCAGGTATTGGAAGCACTGTTGATTTAAGTGGTTCTATTTCAATGGATGCTGGCATAATGTTTCGTGGTAAAGCTGGTGCAGTTGCATATGTTAAGTATCCTAAAAACCCAATAAAATTAGCAAGATTTGTTCTTGAGAAAACAGATCATGTAATAGTTGCTGGTGATGCTGCTGATTTGCTGGCTAAGAAAATTGGTTTAGAGCCTCATCCAGGACCTTTGAAGAGGATTCTCGAAACATATAGAGAATACATAGCTAAGATTGTGAAAGGCGAGGCAAAGAGTGTTCCATTTGCTAAAAGCATTGCCACATGGCTTTCCATAGGAGATACTGTAGGAGCTGTTGCAGTAGATAAAAATGGTGATTTTGCAGCAGCAGTAAGTACTGGTGGCGTGTTTTTAAAAATGCCTGGAAGGGTTGGCGATTCTCCAATACCAGGTGCTGGATTCTATGCAAATGAATGTGGAGCTGCTGCTGCAACTGGTATTGGAGAATATATTATATTAACTCACTCAACTCTTAGAATAGTTGATGATATGTGTAAAGGAAAAAGTGCTGAAGAAGCAACAAAAAATGTGTTAGAAACTATAACAACTATCTATGGAAGTGGTACAGCAGGTTTCATAGCATTGGATAGACTTGGCAGAGTTGCTGGGCTTTTTAACACACGCGCAATGCCATGGGGTTTTATAAACAGCTATGGAGAGTTGAAAGTGCTTGGACTATAGCAGTTGCGAGCAGGTGTGTAATATATATACTAGCTTAAGTTTATGTAATAACTACAACTAAGAATTTAGAGGACCATGAAAGTAATAACGCTAAATGATTTAGAAAACTTGGTAGGTGTTTATTGTCGTGAATAAAAATGTGATAGTTTTTTATGTTAAAGAATGGATAGATGAGGAAGATTTTGAAACATTTCTAAAGTTTGCAAAATATCTAGGCAAAGATAATCGTGGATCAAAGTTTGTGATAGACGTTAATAAGCTTTCTCAATCCCTTAGAGATAAAAAGTTGAGCTCTGCAGATGTTATTGACTTGATGATGGGATATGAAATAGAGTTTGTGAATGGCTCATTAGAAGATGTTAAAAAACTTATTGCTAGCTATACCCCAACAGTAGTTTTTGAGAGAGGTTTGGATGGGGTATATCTAAGACCAAATTTCTATATTAGTGATTTGATTAAGGATCTTCGGGAAAAGCATATAGTTGATTATGATAGAGAAAAGAAGGTATTTAGAATAACTAAGCCAATGTATTTTTTCGATGTTCTAGAGACATTGAAAAGAAGAGGTGTTGAGGTTGAGAATAGAGCTGGTATTGAAAAAGAGCTGAAACTGCCAATAAGAATTTCTTTCAAGGGTAGTTTAAGAGATTATCAGAAAGAAGCTTTAGATGCTTGGAGAAGCAATGGATTCAAAGGCATCATAGCTCTTCCAACTGGTACTGGAAAAACAGTTATAGCAGTAGCAGCTATTGCTGAACTTAGCGTAAGAACATTGGTTGTTACATACACTAAGGAGCAAATGTTTCAATGGGGAGAGAAAATAGTTGAGTTTACAGATATTCCAAAGAGTTTTATAGGGTTTTTCTATGGTGATGAGAAGAGGATTGCACCAGTAACTATAATAACATATCAATCAGCTTATAGATACATAGATTCTCTCTCCCACCAGTTTTCTTTTCTAATTGTTGATGAGGTTCACCATCTCCCAGCAGAGAAATTTAGGTTTATAGCAGAAAACACATATGCTGCTATGAGAATGGGTCTTTCAGCAACAGTTGTTAGAGAAGATGGTAAACATGTTGATTTGTTTCCATTAATGGGTGGAGTAGTCTATGCGAAAACACTTCAGGAGCTTGCAGATAGAGGATATATAGCACCATTTAAAGTTATAACAGTTAGGGTTTCTCTAACTGAGGAGGAGAAAAAGAAGTATAAAGAGTTGATGGATAGGTATAGAAAGCTGGCTTTGGGAAGAGAGTTTCAACAAATTTTGGCAGATGTGAAAAAGGGTGATGCAAGTGCTATGGAGGCTCTTAAGATAAGAAGTGAAATAAGAATGCTTATTGCCAATGCGAAACAAAAAATTGATGCTATAAAGAAAATTGTTGAGGATGAACTTGAGAAAGGAAGTAAAATACTCATTTTCACACAGTATATTGAGCATGCTAAGAAGATTGCTGAAAGCATAGGAGCTCAATATGTAATTGGTGAACTAGATGAAGGCACCAGAAAGAGAAGGTTAGAGCAATTCAAAAGCGGACTGGTGAAAGTATTGGTTTTAACAACTGTTGGTGACGAGGGTATAGATATACCAGATGCTAATGTTGGTATAATTGCAACTGGTACTGGATCTAGAAGACAATTCATTCAGAGACTGGGTAGAATCCTTAGGCCCCTGCCTGGGAAAGAGGCTAGACTTTATGAGGTAATAGTCAAAAACACTTTTGAAGAAGCTGAATCGAGAAAGAGAAGAGAAGCACTAAAAATGTTGTTTGAAGATCTAATAGCAATAGGTGAAGCTTATTAACTATTTTTCACAAAAGCTGCTACTTAGGAAATTAGTGGGTTTTTATAATGAGCTATTCCTTGTGTAAATCTGAAATAGTTCTTGGAAGAGTTGGTGAGGAGTCTTATCCAAATATTGTTCAAATAATTTCGAAGCTTCCCATACCACTTGGCACATACATTTCAATACCTTTTGAAGCTTATGATATTTCAACAGGCAATAGAAAAAGCCACTGTGCAGTAGGCGTGGTTAGTGTAACATCGTACAAGAAAATCATATCTACTACACCAACATTTATAGCATCAATATCAACAAGTATAGGTATTGATGATGAGAACTTGAGGTATGCACCATCAAAGGCAAGAATATTTGCCGATATTATTAATGACTATGTTGAAACCCCAACAGTGCCTCCACCACCAGACTCGGAAATTTACCTAGCCCCATCACATATTCTAACAAGAATATTTGGCTCCATCAAACCAAGTAGCATTAGAATTGGGCATCTTCTTGGTAGAAGCGATGTTGAGATAAGTGTTGATGTAAATGCGCTCTCAAAACATCTATTCATTACAGGTACTACAGGTTCTGGAAAAAGCAATACTGTTGCAATACTTGCAGATAGAATAGCATCTATTGGTGGAACAATACTTATATTTGATGTTCATGGCGAGTATGGAAATTTGGAGCCACAATCACCAGGTGTTGAAGTTCAGAAAATTGACTATAAACTCAATCCACTGAAAATACCAACGCGAATGTTAACAAGAATGATAATTCCAGAAGCTGGGGCATCGAGACAAAGAGCTTTGGCTTCCAAGGCTTTTGAAATATCTAAAAAAGTTGTTGATGGTCTTATTAACAATTTTGGAACTGGCCAAGAACTTGTTAACGTAATTAGAAATGGCAAGCTAAATGAGATACTTGCAAGCAATGTTGGGTTGAAGCAATATCTTAGTGTTTTGAATTTGGGAAGCATATCTATGGTTGACTATGAGAATAGAAGTGTTGATGATATTTTGCTAGAGCTTTTCACTAATATTGTTGTTGAAGTATTGAAAAGGGAGAAGGAGGAGAGGGAGGCTGCATTAAAAGCAATTTCTAAAATAGAAGAGTTTTTTGGAACTGTTTCAGTTAGTTTTACATCACCAGATGTAATAGACTATCTAAGACCCTCATCTATAATTGTTTTGAATGTTTCTGAGCTTAGTGATGAGCAAAAGGATTATAGTTTGAAAAGCATATTGGATGAGCTTTTATCCTATGCAAGACAAAAACTGCTTTCTGGAAATCCCCACCCAATTCTGGTATTTATTGAGGAGGCCCACCTATTTCTTTCAGTATCTAGACAAACCATCTCTAGAAGCTCGATAGAAAGAGTTGCTAGAGAGGGAAGAAAATTTGGTTTGTCCTTGGCAATAATATCTCAAAGACCTAGAAACATAGACCCTAATACTGTTAGCCAAGTGCAGAACTTTGTGTTTATGAAGCTTGTTCAAGAAGCTGATCAGCAGGCCATAATGAACATATCTGATATGTTAACAGATGATATAGCAACATCACTTGCATCTCTCAATACTGGAGAGGCTATAGTTCTTGGTGAATGGATTGGCAAATTCCCTGCCTATGTGAAAATAGATAGACATGTTGGGAAGAGAACTGGGTCAACACTTGATATGGTAGCTATTTGGAGTGGTATGAAGCTAAGAAAGGACATGTACACCAAGTTAGCAGCATCAAGTGAAGAGGCATACAAAGAGTTTTCTAGTTTGTTATAGCCTCATAGTTTTTAACATCTATTAGCTCTATAAAAAACCATTTGAGTACAGGCTGTAGATAATGTTTGCTCTTCATGTTAGTGATACACACTTGGGGTCTATGCAATATAGTCTTCTATCTAGAGCTAAAGATGTGTATGCAGCTTTTGGAGAAACCATAGAAATAGCGCTAAGGGAAAGAGTTGACTTCTACATACATTCTGGGGATTTTTTCGATTCCCCAAACCCACCACCTGAAGCATATATTGTTGCATATAAAGGGTTGAAGAAGCTTAGAGAAAGAAACATAAGGGTTGTTGCTATTGCTGGTCAGCATGATATTCCAAAGAGGTACTCGGTTTCACCTCTACACATTTTGCATGATCTTGGCTTATTGGATTTAGTTGCTGTAAGCGAGGCAACTCAAAAGGAATTTGATTATGGGCAGAACAAGATGGTTTTTGTAGCTATTCCATATTCTCAAAGATTCTCAATTTTGAAATTGCAAAAGCCATTAACTAAAACTGGTAAAGCTGTGTTGGTTGCTCATCTTCTTCTCAAAGAGCTTGGCATTCCCAGTGAATATGCTGATATCTCAATTAAGCAACTACCAGAATGGTTTAACTACATAGCTCTCGGAGATTATCACATAAAAACTGAGTTTAGACATGGCCCATGCTACGTTGTTTATCCCGGGGCTACAGAGGTTTTTAGAGTTAATGAATGTTGTGAAAAATATGTAGCATTAGTTGATTTGAGTATTGATTACCCCAAGCCAGAGTACATTAAATTATCTAGTACAAGACCATGGATTAGGATTACATACAGTGATTTTCAGAAGTTTGTAAGTGAGCTTAGTTCCACGCTTCTAGAGATTAAAAAGAAAAACTTGAAGCAGCCAATTGTTTTTGTGGAAATGCATGGTTCTGGTATAGAACAGTTGGAAAGATACTTACTGTCTTTGCGAGTAAATGGTGAAATAGAGTTTTTTAGAATAGTATATTCTGATGAAAAAGTAAAGGAACAGCCAATTATTGAATCCATTGCTGAAAACATTGAGTATATAGATTTGCAGAAAATTGTGGAAACTGTTGTAAAAGATCGTGAACTTGCAGCATTGTTAACAAGTCTTGCTAAAGAACCTTCAAAGAGCTTGGCACAAAAAATTGTTGATTATTTAAAGGAGAAGCCAGATGTTGTGAAAAGGCTTGAATCAGAGTTTCTGGCAAATAAATTAACATCGTTTGTTAAGAACAAGGTGAATTCATTGAAAGTTTGAGGATGAGAATAATGAGTGAAACTATTCTGGTAAAAAGAGTTAAGATAAGAAATATACTCTCCCATGAGAACACTGAAATAACTTTACCAAGTGGTTTAATAGCTTTTGTAGGGCCTAATGGTGCTGGCAAGAGCTCGATAATAGACTCTATAATTTATGCATTATTTGTAACACCCTCTGCTGCTAAGGGAATTAGAGGTGAAGGAAAAAAGGGTATTCTGAGAATAGGTGCTTCAGAAGGGTTTATAGAGGTGGAGATGAATGTAGGTGGCAAAACATATATTGTACAAAGATTTGTTAGTAGTCAAAAGCCGGACATGGCCTATCTTATAGAGGTGCAAGAAAATGGTATGAAAAGAACTTTGGCTACAGGCGTTCAAAGTGTTATAAGTGCTGTTGAAAAGCTTTTGTCAATACCATCAACAGATGCTGTGAGATTCTCAATAATTTCTAGACAAAATGAGTTAACAAAATTTATTGATGCACGTGAAGCTGAAAGAAAGGAAATAATTCTGAAGCTTCTTGGGCTTGATGAACTTGAGAAAGCAAAGGATATTCTAAAGGAGGTATTAAATGATATAAGTAAAGCTAAGACTCTGTACGATGAGAAAAAGAGATTGATTAGTGATGCACAAAAAGAGTTTGAATACATTGAGAAGGAGCTGAGCAATCTCTATAAAAAGAAAAGTGATCTTGAAAAAGAATTAGCTGAGTTAAATACTAAGATCTTGGTACTTGAAAAGGCAAAAGATGCTTTGTATAAATATGAAAAGCTTAAACAAGCAGAAAGAGTTTTCAATGAAATTGCTAAGTATGAAAGAATAGAAGGTATTTGCAAAGAAATATCAACCTTTGATATAAGCTTAATGATGTCTAAGCTAGAGATATATAAAAACCTCAAGAAAAAAGTTGATGAAGTTTCTAAACAATTAGATGATGAGATAAGAAAAATTCAAGCAGTAGTTCAAGGCCTGAAAGAGTTTTTGCCATTGGATCAGACAAGTGTTGAGAATTTAGATGCATATATTAAGCTTGTGGAAAATAAAATTGATGAAATTAGAGAAAAGAAGCAATTGAAAAAAGCAGAAATTGAAATAAATGAAAAGTCTATTAACATAATAGCATCTTCTTCAACATGCCCAGTTTGTGAAAGACCCTTAGATGAACAACTGAGAAAAGCGATATTAGCAGGTATTGGAAATAAAATTAGAGATGCTAAGAAGATTATAAATGAGTTTGAAAAGATGGAGAGTAGGCTAAGAGAATATGTAAATTCTTTGAAAAACTCAAAGGAGATTATATCTCGATTGAATCTGGCTCTAGAAACATTGAATGAACAAATTAACAAGGCTTTAGAAGAATATGAAAAGTTTAAACAATTTAGCATGGGTATTATAGAGAAGGCTAAGCTCTATGATGAATTTAGAGAATGTGTTGAGTTGAATGATTTTGGTGTTATAAAAACAATGCAGTGTCTTCATAGAAGAGCCATAGAAAGTATGAAGATTTTAAGTGATAGAAGAAATATGCTTGGAAAAATATTGAATGAATTGAATTTAGATGTTTCAGAACTTCAAAACTACTTGCAGAAAATTCAAAAAACTCTTCTAGAGCTAGGCATAGACATTGAGAAGACAAGATATGAAGACTTAGAGATGGAGTATAGGAAGTATACTTCTGCTTTACAGAGGATTAGGGATGAGTTAAAATTTATTGAGGGGCAAATAAAGGAGCTTGAGAATCGCAGAAACAGTTTAGCAACTAGAATGGAGAATCTTAGAAATGAGATTAAGAAGCTTGAAAAGGATGTGGAAATTCTTGATGTGCTTAGTTTTATAACAAATAATGTTATGGGTAGAGATGGTCTCATAGCAAGGACCTTGACAAAAGAGGCTAGAAGGCTTATGGAGCTTTACACAAATGCTATTCTAAGTGAGTTTGGAATGGATTTTCAGATAAGAATTGATGATGATTTTGGTATAGATGTTCACAGCCCACTGGGTAGAATGGATTTGAGGGGTTTAAGTGGTGGCGAAACAATTGCTCTTGCTATAGCATTGAGAATAGCTCTCGCCTATACGATATTTGGTAGATTACCAGGTTTCTTCATATTGGATGAGCCTACACAGTTTCTTGATGAGGAGAGGAGAAGAGTTGTGTTTGAAATAATAAAGAGGCTTTCTCAGAGAATGCCACAGGTAATTGTTGTTACTCATGATAGAGAGGTTATAGATCTTGCTGATAGAGTATTCTACGTGGTTAAGGAAGGTAATAAATCTATTATAAGAGAAAAAAGTCTTGTTATTGAAGAGATTATTCCTTAGCTACTCAACAACAGGTCCTATAACTTCCTTTCCAACCATTTTATTGATTCTTTCAACCTCTTTATCAACATACTTCTGAATTTCTTCTATATCAGCATCAGTTAAATGGTTGAACCTCCCCTGAAGTCTTAAGTAGTGCTTCACATGCTTTCTCTTAGGCACTGAAACAGTGACTCTGAACTCTCCATGGTCAAGCTCCCAGTTTATCCACATAGCAGTTTCAGTAGCTAGTCTAGCAAGTTTTATTCCCATTCTTGGATCAAATCTCCAGCCAGTTGTGCAAGGCTGCAGCACATGGATAAATGATGGGCCTTCTACCTCGAGACCTCTTCTAAACTTGTTCATCATGTCTAGGAAGTGTGCAGGATTTGCTGTAGCAACATAGGGAATTCTATGAGCAGCCGCTATTTCAGCCATTGGCTTCTTTATTTGTAGTTTACCCTTCAAAATCTTTCCAACAGGTGTTGTTGTGGTCCATGCAAATTGTGGTGTTGTTCCACTTCTCTGAATACCCGTATTCATATATGCTTCATTATCATACATTACATACATTACTTTATGACCTCTTTCAAGCATTCCACTAAGAGCTTGAATACCAATATCAGCTGTGCCACCATCACCAGCAAACACAACAACATTTATTTGCTTGTTGGAGTCTATGACACCTTTCTTCTTCAAAATCTTTATAGCAGCTTCCACACCACTTGCAACTGCTGCTGCATTTTCAAATGCTACGTGAATATATGGCACTCTCCATGATGTGAATGGAAATGTTGTTGTTGATACCTCAACACAGCCTGTGGGGTTAACAACTATTGTGTTGGGGCCTGCAACTTTAAGCAAGAGTCTAACAATGGTTCCTGCTGTACATCCAGCACAAAGACCGTGGCCTGGAGCAAATAGTTCATCTCTTGGAATATCAAATACTGTTTTATAGCCTGGTTTAGTTGGGGAGCTCATGCTCTAACACCCCAATAAATGGATTTATCAGTAATTCTTACACCTTTTTCAAGAAGATTCATACTATTCTTCACAATAGCTACTATATCCTCTTCTGTTACAGCTCTTTGACCAATCGATGCTATGTAGCTGTGAATTGGTATGTCCACACCCTTCTTAAATGCTATAGACATTGCTTCCAAGGCTACAGTGCCCTCTACTGGTGCTCCAAAGCTTATTGCTCTATCAATTACTATTAGCGCTTCTAGATTTTTAATTATTTTGAGAAGTTCTTCCTGTGGGAATGGTCTGAAAACCCTAAGCTTAATAGCTGCTACATTCAAACCTGATGTCTTCTTCAAATAATCCACAGCCTCTTGAACTGTACCATACAGTCCTCCATAGGTTAGTACTCCAATTTTGCTATTCTCTAGGTTATATGTTTCTATGAAGCCATATTTTCTGCCAAATCTTTTCTCAAACTCTTGAAACGCTTCTCTCATAACATCAAATGAATTTTCTATTGCTACAACTTGCTGATATTTGAATTCATAGTACCAATCGGGATTGCCTACAGCACCTATTGTAATTGGTTTTTCAACATCAAGAACATTCCACACAGGTTTTTTCTTAGGTATGTAATCCAGTATTATAGACCTGTTTTGAGCAACATAAACAGGTTCATAGGTGTGACTCATTATAAAACCATCATATGCTACCATAGCAGGTAGCAAAACATTTGGATTTTCAGCTATTTTATACGCTTGAATAACACTATCATAAACCTCTTGAGCTGTTGAAGCTATCATTATAATCCATGAGGTATCTCTAACGTTCATAACATCACTATAGTCTCCCCAAATGCTTATGGGAGCTGAAAGAGCTCTAGCGGCTATTGCCATAACTATTGGTAGTCTCAAACCAGATGCTATATGGAGAATCTCATGCATAAGTTCAAGTCCTTGAGCAGATGTTGCTGTAAATGTTCTTGCACCAGTTGCAGCTGCACCTACACATGCACTGAGAGCCGAGTGCTCGCTTTCAACATGAATCATTTCAGCATCTAGTTCACCATTTGCTATGAATTCTGCAATTTTTTCTACAACTGGTGTTTGAGGTGTGATTGGATAAGCTGCAACAACATCTACATCAGCATCTTTAGCTGCGTAAGCAGCTGCATAGTTTGAGCTTAAAGGTATTCTAATCCACAACTCTTTCTCCATACACTACTTCACCTCCTCAACAAAATCAATTGCCTTAACAGGACATTCCTCAACACATATTCCACATCCTTTGCAAAAAGCGTAATCAACTTCAAAAGTGATCTTCCACTCTCTACCACTTGCTGTTTTATAGGGCTTATCCAAAATCTTTATTGCTGGTTCTGGGCAGAAAACCCAGCAAAGATAACATCTAACACATTTATCTTGATTTATCACAGGCTTGAATACTCTCCAATCGCCAGTTGGTCTATTAATACTGTTTCCAGGCTCTATAATCGCTCCTCCAATTGGCATTTCTCTCCAACCTAATTTTTTGAAGCTTGTGCTCATGAGAGCTCCACCTCGTTATATGCTCTTCTCATAGCCTGTATATTTGCCTCTGCTATCTTAGGTCTAAAGTTCTCCTTTATAGCTTCTTCAATATAGGCAATATCAACAATTGGAATGGCCTTCACAAGCGCCCCTAGCATTGCCATGTTAACAAAAGGTGCTTTCAAAACCTCTAAAGCAATTTTTGTTGCATCAACACGAGCAATTTTCACATCGCTTCTCTCAATATCTTTCAAAATATCGCCAATACTTTTCTTAGTGTTTATAACCAAAATTCCATTTCTTTTCAAACCCTCCATATAAATTGATTTATTTAGCGAAGGATCCAATACAACAACAACATCTGGTTCGATAATAGGTGCTCTTGTGAGAATAGGCTCTGTAGATACCCTTGTGTAAGCTGTTACTGGCGCTCCTCTTCTCTCAGCACCAAACTCTGGATATGCCTGGGCATATTTACCTTGATATATCGCAGCTTCAGCAAGAATCATCGACGCTGTAACAGCTCCTTGGCCACCTCTACCATGCCACCTAATTTCAACACGTTTTAAATTCACTTAGCTCACCTAGTTACGATGCTTAAAAGTATTTGGTTGGAAATATAAAAGTGTTAATGGTTTAATTTTTAATGTTTATGAATATATAATGAAGTGTGATAAGGTGTTTTGAAGAGTGTTGAAAGAGGTTATTACTATTGTTTGGCTTCTTTTACCTGCATATTTTGCAAATGGTTCTCCAGTTATAATTTCTAAGATTATTCTAAAGCTAAGGCTAAAGAAACATCCCATGGATTTTGGAAAAAACTTTATTGATGGCAAAAGAGTGTTTGGTGATAGTAAAAGTTGGGAGGGGTTTGTAGGTGGGGTACTAACAGGTACTTTAACAGGATTTATACAGAGCATCTACATGCATGAAATGCTTGCAAAAGGAGCTTTAACAGGGTTTGTCCTCGGAGTTGGAGCCATGCTTGGCGATTTACTTGGAGCTTTCATAAAGAGAAGACTTGGGTTAAAACCAGGTGATCCTCTTCCAGTACTAGATCAGCTACTTTTTATTGTAGTTGCATTGGTGTTAGCCTCGAAGCTTAACTTGATTATATTGAGCATTGAGGAATGGGTTTATGCAATAGTGATAACTTTTCTGCTTCATATTTTAACAAATCTTATTGCATATCTCTTAAATTTAAAGAGTGTGCCGTGGTGAAAGTTTCGGTGCAACGGGTATAGCGATTGTTTTTGTCATCTACTGGGTTTTATAGTCAAGCATAATAATATTGTCATTGAGTCTTTATAGCTATAAGGGTGTGGGTACAGTGAAACTAAAAATATTTGTATATCTATGTATAGGCTTTGCAACAGCAATATTCACATCTAGAGCCATGGACTCTACACAAACTCTTATTGCAATGATTTCTCTTCCATTCATGGGCTTGTTACATGAATTAACTCATCTCATGGCAATTAACATTATTGGTGCTCAACACAAATTCATGTTCAGAGGACTCTACATAGGATTTAATGTAGTCGTTGAGAAAGTTGAAGATTTCATCGCAATTGCGTTAGCACCACAACTACTCACCATAGCGCTTGCAATGCTATATCTATTACTACGTTCAGGTATTGCATTAGCACTGGCAATAGTTCACATATCTGTTTCAATAGAAGATTTGCAGAAAGTTATTAAGTATTCCAAACCATTTATATACAATAGTATTAAAGCGTGTATAAGGATTTTACAAAATGATTTTAGATGACATAGCTAACTACTTGCCTAGAAAAATTGATAGAGAGAAACATAGAAGGCTGTACATCAATAAAGAGTATATCGATAGTGATAAGCTAAAAAGAATAGAGGATTTAGTAATAAAAGCATTTAGAAAAACTATAATTGAGATATTGATAAGCAAGGGGTATGTGATACAGAAAGAATTTATGAAAAATCCAGAAAACCTTGGTCCTGATCCAGACATGCTTTGGTTTATAATTTACGGTGATAATGATATAGGAGTTGTTATTGCTGATTCACTATTCCATACACTAAATGAAAACGATGTGAATAATTACGTAAATCAATTCTCAAAAAATATCAAACTTGCAGGATTTGAACCAATATTCTGTGAATTTACATCATTAGAAAGCCATTCTAGAGAATATCTAATGAAAAGAGTTTTCTATGCCAAGTTAAAGTATTTGAAATGAAAAATGGATGTGTGTAGAAATGGGCAAAGCAATTGCAATGTTTAGTGGAGGTAAAGATAGTACATTTGCTGTTCACATAGCTCTTCTCCAAGGCTTTGACATAGCAGCTCTGGTTACATTCAAACCATCTTCTAGTCATCCATGGTATATTCACAGACCGTTTGTAGAATACACAAATTTGCAGACAAGTTTGCTTCCTCTTAAAAGTAAACATATCATCATAGATGTTGCAACTAATGATAAGAAGGAAGAAGTACAAGAAATAAAGAAAGCTTTAGAAACTCTTTACACGAAAATTGAATTTGATTACATTGTTCTAGGGGTTATTTCAAGTGATGCACAACGAATGCTCTTTACAGAAATTTGTGATAGTATAGGGATTAAGCTGTATACACCCTTCTGGGGTAAAGACCCATCACAACATCTTCTAGATATTGTATCAAGCAATATAGAATTCATAATAACATCTATTAATGCATGGGGCTTACCAACAAAGTTTCTTGGACATGTTATAGACTCTAAGCTTGCTTCAGAAATTATTGCTCTTTCTAAAAGATATGGCTTTAACCCATCTTTTGAAGGAGGTGAAGCAGAAACATTTGTTATTTACACACCTCTCTTCAGAAACCACAGAATTTGCGTAGAATATGATGTTACTATTGTAAGTGAGTATGAAGGTTATGTAAAGCCAAAAAATGTTTATGTATGTTAGCTCTATTTAATACATTATCAGTTGTCTTATTTACCTTTATTTATGTTTATTATAAGGAAAGTTAAGGAGTAAAAGCTTCTCATTTCTGCATTAGCTTTAAGGAAAATTGGCGAACTCTACTGAATTGTTGTTTTAAGAGGATTTCTGGTTACAAATTTGCGTAACCTCTTCGCAAAGCTCAATACCACTAATATCATATCTGTGAACGCATAGGCAATACCTGTTATTGTTAGCAGCATAAACTATTACCTTGCCTTTTCTAACAAATTTTATGGTTTCTACACGAATGTTATTAATGTCAATGCCTGTTACATCAGCTAGGCATGTGCTATATATTTCCAAGGCACATGCATAATCATTACACTCAAGAATTTCTTCAGGATCACAATAAACTGCATATACACTATCTCTAGTGATAAGCTCTGTTTTTAGGCTTGCTCCCTCAGCTTCCGGAATGTTTCTATACATGAACCTCGCCAATAGATTAGTTCTAAGTTTTATGGTATATAAAACATTACAAGCTATTCACTAAACGATACCTGTGGTTCTTCCTCGCTTAGATTTATGGAGATTGCAAATTGAAATATCGTGTCAAAAAATCTTCTTAAATATGCCACATGCGGTCTATACAAAACCAGCTTATTGATTTTAGTATTTCTAATATCTAGAATTTTTGCTACAACATGAGCTGCTATAGAATCTTCTATGATTGCTGCTCCCTCACCAATATCAGGTCTTAAAATGATTATTATAGGAAGAAGTAGTTTTTTAGCTTCTTCATCACTTAAGTAAGTTCTTAATTTCTCAAGTTCTGCTTTTTTGAATGTGTGTAAAGTTCCATCGCGAAGCTTAACACATGGAAACTCCATTTTTAATAATTCTTCTATTGGTATTCTCTGAATTGGTAAGTGTTTATTAACTATTCTTAATTCTAGTTCTAGTAATTTCTCAATTTTATAATCACTTGAAAACATTTTCATCCACAATATTATTTGTTTTAGTTACTTAAAATACTTTATTATGCGATTCTAAAATTTGGTTTATAGAACTAGAAACAATAAAATTTATTAACTTGGATTGCCTTTTTCTTAAAATAAGAGTTGAAGGTGTTAAACATGTCGGATATAATGATAGAAAAGAGAAGAAGAAAAAAGAGAAAGCTGATGATAACAGACAACAAGGTTGTTTTTAGAAAGAGGCTTGAGCATCAAGTTGAGTTATCGCCAGAGGTAAGTGAATGGGCCAAAGCAAATCTTGACCTACTTGACTGGCTTGTATTCGACTCTGCTATAGCTTCTTCCCTCAGACATCCTCATAGTGTAAGAACTTTAATATACCTTCTCTATGCTAGAGCCAATGGCATTCCAATAGCTCAAATAGCTAAAGCAATTGATGTTGCACATGAACAGCTTTATAGATTAGAGAGATTATTAAGCAGAGCAGGCATTAAAGACTTTGTATATAAGATGCTGAAGCCTCTACCAAAACAACAATAGCAATCACCATATAAAATCAAAAATAGTTTTTTACCTATTTTTATTCTTGATGTGTATTGGTGTATAGAAAATGTGTAGAGTTTACTATGAGTCGATAAGAATTTCAACAACCAAACAATTTGAATTAATAGATATAACAGATAATGTTGAGAAAATAGTTAGAAAAAGTGGCATTAAGAATGGTATTTGCCTTGTTTTTGCACCTCATGCTACAGCAGCTATTGTTGCCAACGAGAAAGAGCATGGGCTTATGAGTGACATCATAACATTTGTAAAAGAGCTTGTAAAGCCTGAAAGAGAATGGAGACATAATATCATAGATTCTAATGCTCATGCTCATATAGGCTCATCTGTTATAGGAGCTGATAGAGTTTTTCCAGTTGTTAATGGCGAACTTGTTAGAGGTACATGGCAAAACATATTCTTAGTTGAAATGGATGGGCCTAGAAGCTCTAGAAATATTATAGTTGTTGTTATTGGAGAGTAGGTTTCATAATAATATATAGGCTAAATAATTCCAAATTTAACTTGGGGGTTTAGGGTGGCAAAGGCAATAGTTTTATTAAATACTGATGTTGGTATGGAAGAAGAGGTTGTGAAACTATTATCACAAATTCCAGAGGTTAAAGAAGTTCATATAGTCTATGGAATATATGATGTTGTAGCTATTATCGAGGCTGAGAATTTTGATAAGCTAAGAAATGCTGTTATATCAAAAATTAGGAGATTGCCACACATCAAAGCCACAACAACACTAATTGTTGTTGAGAAGTAGGAATATATGTGTGGAGGAACTCGTTATGTTTTATTGACATAAACTTGTTATTATAAATTTTTTAGTCTTTTCCTCAAACATATTGCTAGAAGTGTTTTAGTGATATGTGATGAGTTTAATTAGCTATAATGACCTTATGGACATTGTACTTAAGTTGCATAAATGTTATAGACTTCAAGGAATTCTAGGCAGTGATGTGATAAGCAAAGTAGACTTTCTTACAAAACCATATGCCACACTAGCTATTGCAGTGGCTTTGCATGGTATTAATATTACTAAAAAACATGGTATAAGCTATAGCGATGTTGTTTCATTGCAAAGAAAAATAGCACATTTTTTGCTTAAGGCAGATAAAAATGAGGTTGAGTTTTTGGAGAAACTTGTAAGTTTAACTCCATCTAAGTTGGGCTTCGATGTTGCAACAGTTTCAAGAAGATGCTTGATAGATTATCAGAAAATTACTGATCTAATTAAGTTATTAAACATGCTGAAAGAGTCTATTTCTCTAGCTTCTCTTGCTTCGCAACAAACATTTACTGAGGTTCAGAAGAAGCCTAGAGTTATATGCTTAAGTAATACTGAAATGCTTCCACCATTGAATGTTATTGCAGAAAGCATTACAAGAATCATTTTAATGGATTTAGAAAATTCGAAAGAGATAAATGAAGATCCTTACTTCACACAATTAATGGATTCAATAAAGAGAAAGCTAAATGAATCAAAATTAACTAGCAACGATATTGCAGCTTTTTCACTTGTGCTAATAACTATTATGCGCCACTATAAGGATTCTCAAATATGTGTTGAACCAGGAATAGATGTAGAAACCCTGGCCAGAAAAATGTATAATGACTTAACATCTGTAAATGCCGATCCATCAAAATCGGACATTTATGCCATATATCAGGAAATAGCTTCTAGAAGTGTTATGAAGAGGTGATGTGGAATAAACTGGAAGGATAAGTTTTTGATCATTGCACATAGAGGTGCATCAGCCTACGCACCTGAAAACACATTAAAATCTTTTAGAAAAGCTTTGGAGATGCATGCAGATGCAATTGAGTTTGATATACGAAGAACTTTTGACAACATACCCGTGGTTGTTCATGATGAGGATTTGAAGAGAGTTGCGAATATAAATAAAAAGGTTTCTGAGCTTACATTGGAGGAGCTGAAAAGGATTAAGGTTTTTGGAGAAGAGAATATACCTACATTTGAAGAGGTTTTACAGGAATTTGGAAACAAGATTTTGATGTTTATCGAGATAAAGGATGAGGGACTTGAGGAAGCTGTTGTATCATTAATTAGCAAATACAACATTAAAGATAATTGCCTGGTAATATCATTTAACTACAATATTTTAAGGAAGATAAAAAGCCTGGATAGCAAATTAGAGATTGGGCTATTAACATATTCACATTCGATGCCAATAGACATTGCATTAAAAAGCAAGGCGTTTGCCATATTACCACGATTTAACACAATTACTCCTCGAATAGTTAAAGAAATACATTCAAAGAATCTAAAGGTTTACACATGGACTATCAACGATGTTTCAACAGCACTTAAAGTTATTGGTTTTGGTGTTGATGGAATAGCTACTGATGATCCTCACATAAAGAATTCCATATCAAAGCAAGTAACTCTGCAAAAGTTTTTTGATTGAATTCTTGGCTAGGTGATGAAACTCCACCCCTAATGAAGAGATGATAGAAATTCCTTTAACTGATTAAAAGAATTTCAAAGTTGTTCCAATACCTTTTTTAACAGCCTCACTATACACATACCAAGCTGTTATAGCATCTTGTATCGCTAAACCTGTTGATGTAAATACTGTAATTTCCTTCTCAGATTCCCTACCCTTCTTCAACCCAGCTACTATCTCCCCCAATTCAGCATATATTTCACTTGGTTCTAAAATACCCATAGATATTGGAACATTAATTTCCCCACTATGTATAGCCTGCTCATAGTCGTCAACAACAATTTTTGCTCTTTTCAAGATTCGTGGATCTAGCTCTTGTTTACCTGGAGCATCAGCACCCATAGCATTTATATGAACACCTTCTTCAATCCATTCATTTTTAACTATGGGACTTCTAGATGGAGTTGCTGTGACAATGACATTAGCTTCTTTAACAGCTTCATGAGGAGACTCAACAGCTTTTGCATCTAAACCTAATCCTTCTCTCAAACTTTGTGCAAGATTCTTTGCCTTTTCAGTAACAATATCATAAATCTTTACAGAGCTTATACTAACTACATACCTCAAACCTTCAACAGAATATGATGATACCATTCCAGCTCCTATAAGACCAACTGATGCCTCTTTCAATCCCCATAAATACTTTGTTGCTATAGCTGCTGCAGCACCTGTTCTATACCTTGTTATCACTGTTCCATCCATGATAGAAAGTGGTTTTCCAGATGAGGGATCTACTAATAGAATAACAGCCATTACAGTAGGTAGTCCATGTATTTGCGGATTCATGGGATGAGAATTAACTATCTTAACAGCTGCAACATCTAAAGTCTCTAGATATGCTGGCATTGTTCGTAAGTCTCCATTGTATTTTTTAAAGAATAGATAGGATTTAGGAGGCATTTGAACTTTTTTCAATCCCTTTTCTCTAAAAGCTATTTCAACTAATTCTATGACTTTCTTCATATCAATAACTTTTTCAATATCATTCGCACTTAGAAATAAAACATTAACCATTCCCAGCTTCACCATTGTTATTTGCTGTGCATGAAAATTATAAGTTTATATGGGTTAAAACACTAATATCGTAAGCTATAGCTTATGTCTATACAGAAACATAGTCTAGTTCATATCTATTTATAGATATTTTTACATTCTTTTTAAAGATTTTTGATATGAACATAGGCAAAAAATTCTCCAAAACATTCTTAATGTCGCTGATTTCTAATAGAGGAACTAATATGCCAGTTCTCGATTGAAGACCAAAAATATATCCCCCTACATCATTTAACATATTTGCTATAGAATTAATCCTAAGCTCTTTAGAGATGTTTTCATTAAACTCCATTATAAAAGCAATTGGAATTAACTCATTGTTTGCTGAAATATATTGAAATGAAATGAAACATTTAATATCATCTACATCCAAATCGACTAGAAAATGTATCATGTTATAGCCCAAGGTATTTGCTTCTTCAATAGCCATAAAAACTACTTCGTTTCTCTCTAAAAAACCTTGAAATAACTCTATAACTTCTTCAGGTTTCGTAAGATCTTCACCTATCCTTATAAAGTCTTTAAAGTAGATTTTTAGGCTATACAACAGCAAGCTATATTATTATTGAAGGTGCTGATTAGTGACTGCCGTAGATAAAGTTAGTGTAGATATTGTAAAGCATTTAGAGAAACTAACTCTTATACGATTTACTGAAGAGGAAAGAGAGAAGATTGAGAAAGAAGTTAGAAAGGTTATGGAGTTATTTAATGAGATAATGAAGGTTGAAGGTCTTGACAATATTGAGCCTCTATATCATGTAGTGGAGATAGAATTGCCTTTGAGAGATGATGAAGTGTTAGACAAAATTGATGAAAATCATGAGTTTCTTAAAGACAATGCCATATTAGAGAAAGACTATGTTAAGGCTCCTAAAACTGTTGGTGCATGAAATTGGGCAAACCCGTTAATATACCTGTCTATAAACTTGTTCATGAGTTTAGATCTGATCCATCAAAAGTCTTTGAATATATTGATTCTGTTTATGAAGTCATAAAAAAAGTTGAGGATAAGATAAAGTCATTTATTACTATTACCCCAATTGAAACTGTGTATAACTATGTTGATAATTTGATTAAGAGCAATAAACATAGAATTGATAGGTTAAAACTTTTTGGTGTACCTATAGCCATTAAGGATAACATTTCAACAAAAGGTATTAGAACAACATGTGCTTCGAAAATGCTTGAAAACTATGTTCCACCATATAATGCAACTGTTATCGAAAAGATAATGAATGAAGGAGGTGTAATAATAGGCAAAACAAATATGGATGAATTTGCAATGGGTTCAACAACCGAGACAAGTGCTTTTTATCCAACGAAAAATCCGTGGGATTTAACGAAAGTTCCTGGAGGATCATCTGGAGGTAGTGCTACTGCCATAGCTTCTGGTGAAGCTCCTCTTGCACTAGGCTCAGATACCGGTGGATCAATAAGAAATCCAGCTTCATTTTGTGGAGTCTATGGGTTAAAGCCAACTTATGGTCTTGTTAGTAGATATGGTTTGATAGCTTATGCTAGTAGCATGGATCAAATAGGTCCCATGGCCAGAAATGTAACAGATTTAGCAATGCTTCTAAATGTTATTGCAGGTTATGATCCTCGTGACTCAACTTCCGTACCAATAAAGCAAGGAGTTGATTATGTTGATGAACTTTATAAACTCTACTATAAAGAGCCTAAGCTTAGAATAGGCATTATCAAAGAATTTTTCGATGGTTCTGAAGAACCTGTTAGAAAAGCTGCTCTAAAAGCTGTAGATGTCTTGTGTTCTCATCATAAGTGTAGCGATATCTCATTGCCATTCCCTAGACAAATTATTGCATCGTATTACATAATTGCAATGGCTGAAGCAAGCTCAAATCTTGCTAGATTTGATGGTGTTAGATATGGCATTAAAATTAATTTGGATAATAAAAGCTGGGATGAGGCATTTGCTGAGGTTAGGACAAGAGGCTTTGGATACGAGGTTAAGAAAAGAATAGCTGTTGGTGCATACATATTGAGTGCTGGCTATAGAGACATGTACTATATTAGAGCTCTCAAGTTTAGAAGATTGCTCAAAGAGAAGTTCGATCAAATATTCAAATCATTTGATGTTGTTGTAAGTCCTACAATGCCTATCTTACCACCAAAACTTGGAGAATTTTTTGAAGATCCAATAAGGATTTACTTGGCAGATGTAAACACTGTTGTAGCTAACTTAATCGGTTCTCCAGCTATTAGTATTCCAATTGATTTTTACAATGGTCTTCCAATAGGTCTTCAAGCAATAGCTAAACAGTTTTCTGAGCCCATACTATTATACATAGCTAAGCAACTAGAGGATAGAACTGGTTTCAAAGACATTATCGCCTCTGTATAGGGGGGTGAAATTCACATGAGTAGTGACTTGAATTTGAAAACAATAATAGGTCTCGAAATTCATGTGCAATTAACAAAGTTAAAAACAAAGCTTTTTTGTGCAACATCAGCTGATTACAGAGGAGGTAAGCCAAATACTCATGTCTGCCCTGTTTGTTTAGGGCTTCCCGGGACATTACCTGTGGTAAATAGAAAGGCTATTGAATATGCCATAGCTGTTGCTAAAGCACTTAACTGTGAGATAAGCGATAAAATAATGTTTGTACGTAAACATTATTTCTATCCTGACCTTCCAAAGAATTATCAGATATCACAGTATATAGGACCTGGTTTTGAGTCTATAGCTAAAAACGGCTATGTTAAAATATCTGTTGATGGCAAATCAAAAATCGTGAGAATTAGAAGAATAAATGTTGAGGAGGATCCGGGTAGGATAGTGTATATTGGGAGTATTGAAAAAAGCCCCTATAGCCTGATAGACTATAATAGATCTGGTGTGGCTTTACTCGAAATTGTTACAGAACCTGATATTGAAAGCCCTAAAGAGGCTAGGGCATTTCTGGAAAAACTCATGGCAATACTAGAGTATCTAGGTGTTACAGATCCTGGACTAGAAGGTGCCTTTAGAGTTGATGCAAATATTTCTTTTGAGGGATTTGGCAGAGTTGAGGTTAAGAATATAGGATCAATAAAAGATGTTGAAAAGGCGTTAAACTATGAAATAATTAGACAGAAAAGAATAATTCTACAAGGTGGTAAAATAGAAAGGGAAACAAGACATTGGGATGCAGATAAAGGCATAACAATATCTTTAAGATCTAAAGAATTTGAAGAAGACTATAGATATTTTCCAGACCCCGATCTACCCCCACTAAAAATAAGCAAAGAATTCATAGAGAAAATTATAAGTTCTCTTCCAGAGCTACCAGATGAAAGAATAAGAAGGTTTTTGAAGCAATATGGTTTAGATGAGTATAGAGCAACCGTTCTAGTGTTAAACAAATGGCTTGCTGACTTTTTTGAAGAAGCTGCAAAGATTTATGGTAATTATAAGAAGCTTGCTGATTTACTAATAACAGATTTTCTGAGATGGATAAATGAATACAACATAGATTATAGAAAACTAAAGGTAAAACCAGAACATGTTGTGAAGATTCTAAAGCTATGGGATGATGGGATATTATCGGTAAAAATGGTTAAGGAAATACTGCCACATGTTGTGAGGGATGGTGTAGATGTTGAGGAATATATTAAGGAGCATGGATATATAAGAATAGTAGATAAAAACTATATACAAGAGGTGGTTGCTGAAGTATTCAATGAGAATCCAAAGGCTGTTCAGGACGCAATTGAGAATCCAAAGGCAATAAACTACTTAATAGGATTAGTTATGAAGAAGACAGGTGGAAAAGCCGATCCTCAAATTACTAGAGAGATTGTTTTAGAGATGCTTAATAAGAAGAGAGATACTGGATCATAGCGTGGGTTTTTCATCAATAATCAGATCTTAAAACCCTAATCATCTCCACAAATAATCACTGTTTTTAATTCTTAAAAACTTTATTTTAATTAGGTTTATAGCATTAACAACGTCAATTATGACTTCCCTCAGTTGACTATTCTCAACATCATCAATACTTATTATTTTCATACCAGAAAGTTTTATGTCAACGCATTTACTTGTTAAATCAATTATGTAGTTTATTTCACCTGCAATACCCTGTTTGCTATGCAAAAATTTTTTAGTGCTTCACAATCGCTAAGAATTATTGTTTCTTCAATACCTGCTAGCCCCCTCAGGACAACACCTATTACCTTATCATTTAAAACATCAACTATTAGAATTCTACTTTCTTTCTTTAAATGCATTTCTTAATGCCTCCTCAAATTTTTGTGAAAATTCCTCAACAAGTTTTTGTGCTTCATTTACAACTTCCTCAAAAACGTCTAGTGGATTTCTGCTTCCATCAGTTAATATGACAATTTCTGGATATGATGTTATTGGGTGTTCGAGAATATATGCTGCATAAACTACGCCAGGCTTTTTTATTGCTAATTTTGCTATTAAATTTGGTAGTGAGTGCTTATCCTCATCATAAATAACTATTCTTAGCTCTCTCTCTGTAAGTTTTTTCAGCTCAAGTCGAATTGACAAGTAAATCACCTTAAATATTATTGTAATATCTTAGACAAGGCTTTAATACCTAATCAAAGCTTAAATTTTTATTGAGTTATCAAAACCTTTTCCTCGATATAGTTTAACGCTTCTTGCCATGGAACTTTAAGCTCCATTTCATCACTAATGACATTGTTTTCTGAAAGCACATCTAAAATCTCATGAACATCAACATTGTAAAGGGTTATTGCTGTGATTATGAGTTTCTTTAGATTATGTGAATATCTCATATTAGATACTTTTTCCATTGCTTTTGCTATACGCTGAGCATACATTTGTATTGTTTCTAAATCAGTATCAGCATAAATCATAGCACCTCTTAATGTTACATTTGCTATTCCTTGTCTTTTAAGAACCTCAGCTAAAACATCTAGTGGTATTGTTTTACGAATTACTTTAGCTAATTGCTCAGCTGATATTCCATTCTTTGGATTAAGTGTTTTCAGCATTAGAAACTGGTTTATATAATCTCTAATCCTCTTCATAGCAGATTCAACAGCAGGCTCAAAGCCAATCACTCTAAAAATCAGCTTATTATGTTTAAATTCCGCAAACAATTCTACATCCAGGGAAAGATCCTCATCTATTTTTTCAAGAAGTTCTATACATAGGTTTCTCGATGTGCATGTATATGAAAACGTTCTTTCTATAAACACTTTGCTCATGAAATCACCTTCTGCTCGCAAATGCATAGTCCGGAACTATTTTTCTTGTTTCAATATTTCCACAGTTACTACATTTCAAAACCTCCTTGTCTTTTTCCTTTATTAACGGAGCTCCGCATTTAGAGCAGTAAGCAGCTATAACACCTAGCTTTGTATCCTTCATTGTAACTAGATATGGTATATAGCTATTGAGAATCTTAACCCTTACAACATCACCTAGTCTAACAGCTTCGTAAAGACTTTGAATTCTTGAATTAGATGCTTGTGAAACATGCAACACCCCCTTAAACTCATGCTTAAACACCTTGTTTATATCATACCCCAAGAGCTTGATCACAGCAATTTCATCTCTCATTTGCTTCACAACACCTATCACCACATCCCCATTCTTAGGCATTTTAACATCTTTTACCGGCTTTACATAAACCCTTCTGTTGATGAAATCAAATATGGGTTTTCCTATAACAGTTGCTCTAACCACACCATCTTCTACATATGTATTTGTGTATGGTATGAACTCCTCCTCTGCACACAAAAATTCTCCTGGCACCACAATCTTTTTGTTGTCTTTACTCATTCCCGTTACACCCTCACAATTTTTAAAGCTACAATAGGAAATCTGTAAACGTTTCTTCTGTGATGCACATATGTTGCATGAATTATCATCATATCTAAAAACAGTGGTAGCATCTTAAATGCATCTCCATATAGCTTGAGTTTATTCTCAACAATATTAAGTAACTTGTGAGAGTATTTATGTATTGTGTATATTGCTGCTGGTTTTATTTTCAAGGCGCTTTCTAGAAATACCATATCAATTCCACGTTTATAAACACCAAATGGTGGATTCATAACAACTGTATCCACACCTCTAAGATTCAACAATTCAACATCTGAACATAGGTAATTGATGTTAAAAGCATTTTTACTATCTAAAAAAGATTTTGCAGTAGAAAGCGCTTCACAATCAATATCAATACACATTACCTCTCTAGAGCCTAGAAGATATGCAGCATATGCAAATAAACCTGTTCCACAACCAAAATCTGCAACAATCTTATCCTTTATATCACCAGAAATATAAGCATGCCACATAACCTCACTAGCAATTCTACTATCACACACATATTGTTCTAGAAATTGTTTTGGCTTTGGAAACCTGGGTACGTTGCTCAATAATACCTCAAGCTCTTTCTTATTCTTTATAATCATTCCTTTACTACCATGGATACATGTATCTATTGAGATCTTTGTTAATAGCCATTAGAGCTTCTCCAACAGTTAAAACAGGTTTTTCATAATCTGTTAAATCAAATGCTATATAGGGACAAGAAACAACTACTATTGCATCAAACTTTTTCTCTGCATTTATATTATCTAGAAGGCTTCTATCAACTTTCAATGCTTTAACAACCAAATATTGTTTTCCATGCTCCTTCAATGCATTCGTCAAAAAGTTTATTAATTGTTGTCTATGCTGCCCATAGAAGCCATCTATAATAAGCCAGTTTTTAGCGTCAAAGGCTTCTCTAACTTTCCATAGTCTAACACGAAGAATCTTCTCAACATCTTTCTTAGGATCCCAAATACTGTTTATGTATGGATCTATACAAATTGTTTTTAAATAGCCATATCTGGCGTAGTTTCCCAATGCCTGTGCTATGCAATGAAACCTTCCACCAGCTATAACAACATCAATACCACAATCACTTGTTTCAGGCAGTAAACAACCAAGAATTATTCCTTTGAATTCAAATCTACAATTTTGCATATTTTTAACAATATTATGTATTTCCATTGAATGTTGAGCTGTTGTGGTAATGCATATTGGTTTAAAGCTTTCTCTACATATCTCATTTAGTAACATCTTAATTCTTTCTACATCAATTTTTCTATAGCCTCCTCTAACAAAAAGCGTTGGTGTTTTTGGTTTATATAGCGGATATTCTAGATGGCCCACATGAATTATTGCTTCAGCACTAAGTTCTGCTGCACTATAGTCATCAACTAGGCAAGAACCATATGAAGGGTTTTGAGATAGGTAAATCTCTATTTCATTACCAAACTTCTTTCTCAAAAAATCAACAATTAGAGAAACACATGTTTGCAACCCCTCTGGCAACTGTAAAACAATTTTCCTAGCTTTTCTATCTTCAATGAATTTAGCAATACTATCTAATTCAAAATCATAGTCATTACAAAAACTCATAGTATTGCTACTTCAACTTTCTTACTTCTATAGTACATTTAATTGGAAGTTTCGATGCTGCTCTTCTCAATGCCTCTTTTAAAATCTCTACGTGCTGCACCATACCCCTAACCTCTATTACCTCATCTAATGGCTCTACAACAGCTCCAACACCAACAGGTTTTCCAAATGCTCTTCTCATACCTTCTTGAAGTCTATCAGCACCTGCAAACGCCATCATTTTATGTTCTCTCAAAACCTGATGAGGATACTTCCTGATTACCAACATAAAGTTTTGTTCGCCAATTTCGGTACTTAAGAATTTGTGTGAAATAACTCTTGCAGCCTCTAAGGCATTGTGTCTCACAATTCCTTTTTCAATAGCTTTCAAAACTACTACTACTTCAGCATCAAGCTTTGTATTTCCCATTACAAACTTTGTTATTTTTGGAGGTGGAACGCCATGGATATATTCTTTTCTAGTATATGGAGGCTTTTTTTGATTAGTGTAGCATCTAGCTGGTTTTTGAGGCATTTTAAAAACCTCTTTAGCTCTGCCTCAGTATTTTGTTTGCCAACCTCCTTATAAATGTTACTAGAAAACCTATCTCAGCTTTTGATAATGGGGCTTTTCTCAGCAGTCTCTTGAATGTTAGTGAAAACATTTCATATTGTCTATCATCACTTGCAACAGCTTTTGCCAAGGCATCTATATATTTTTCAGCTATTTTCAAGCTATCTTCATCAGCTTTATCAATTTTTTCTGCAAGTGAAGCTTTCTTAATAGTTTTGTAGAGTTCATAAAGAACAATTGCAACAGCATGGCTAAGATTTAACACAGGGTATTCAGGATTTGAAGCAATATGCACAAGAAGATTGCACTTCGAAATTTCTTCTCTTGTTAAACCAACGCTTTCTCTTCCAAAAACCACGGCAATGCTTGTATAAGACTGTGCTATTTTAACAAAGTCTTGTAACTCAATGGCTTTTCTAAGCACATCACCACTTCTAGTATCTATAACAGCTGATGTACAAGCAGATATGCCAACATCTTTTAAACTATCTTCAATACTTTGATAAATCCTGACTTTACCACTAAAAAGATAATCAACACCATTTGCTGCAAATCTCTTGACCTCATCAGAAAACACATTGATTTGAGGAGATACAACAGCAAGCTCATCAACATCAAAATTCTTGCAAAGTCTTACAATAAATCCTAGATTGACCTCCCCCTCAATTCCTACAACAACAACCTTAAGCATCTTAAATACTCACCATGCATTCAACTGAGCATATTGTTTCAAAAAAGAAATTTTTACACATGTGAACATCTATAGACAAACATTTACTTTCCATAACATAAAAAATTTTCTCCATGTTCTGCAGACTCGACAAAACAAATAGTATTGAGCACTTGGATTTACACTTATTTATAGAATCCTTAAAGAATTTACTCCAAATTGAAAAGCCATTAGCTCCACCACTCCATGCCTTTGAAATCCATGAACCAGAGTCTTCCACAGGTAGATAAGGAGGGTTAAACACCACCATGTTTGCTATTGAATCACGAAAGCATGTTAAGGAATCACACTGAACAATATCTAAATACATATCTAAGTTGTTGAGTTTAGCAGAGCTCCAAGAACTTTTCATTGCACAAGGTGAAATATCTGTGGCTATTGCATAAACGTTGTTAAACTTGGTTAAAATTGTTTTAACTAGGCTAATTATTATGTAGCTTGTGCCTGACCCTATTTCAATAACAATAATATCCTTGTTTTCTAGTCTAGATAAAACCTCTTTAGCTGTATCAGTAAGAATGTATGTATCATCAGAAGGCTCATAAACTTCTTCATTCAAAGCTATTTTTATGTTGTTAATCACTACAATGCCTAGCTCTTTTGCTTTGCAAGTGTATAAACTATCTTCTCCAATTCCTCTACCGATAACTGATAAACTCTCTTTCCCCATACCTCTTTTAACCCATTAAAATATTCAACAACATTTCCATCCAGACATTTAGTTAGTGCTTTACTAATAACCTTTCTTCTAAAGGAAAATAAGCATTTGACTACATTTTCAAAAAGCTTTGAAAAGTCATCATAAACACGCTTGCGTTTGAGAATAACTACTGCAGAGTGAACCTCTGGTTTTGGATAAAACTTGTTTAGAGATATTGTTTTAAGGTACTTAACATGGAACAGATGCTGCAAAAACACAGTTAATTTTCCATAGTTTCTGCTACCAGGTTTGGAAATAATTCTTTCAGCAACTTCTTTTTGTACAGTTACCAAGGCTATATCCGCATTTCCTTTAGCAATTGTTACCAGAAGTTGTGATGTTATATGGTAAGGCAAATTGCCTACAACAGCATTACAGTCTCTTATACTATTCAAGATAAGTTTAGCATCTCCTATGATAAAGTCAATGTTTGGAAAATCGTCTTGCAATTCCTTCAAAAAATCAGTAAATTGCTTATCTATTTCTATAGAAACAACAACCTTGTCACTATTCTCAAGTGCTAAGAATATCGATAAATTTCCTATACCAGCACCAATTTCTATAATACATGGGGTATTTACTGCTTCATTTTTAATTGTTGTAGCAATGTATTTAAGCTCGTTTAAATCGATTAAGAATGTTTGACTTAGTCTCTTTTTTATTTTTACTCCTTTCTCAGATAAGACTTTTTTTAGCCATTCTATAAAATCATGTCTAGACGCAAAATCTTTAATATTTTTTACCATGGCTCACTATATCCAATTCTTCTATATAGCAATTCTAAATAGTTGAGAAACTTGTATTCTGGTGATGGAGGGTAGGGCTCGACAAACAGATAATACCTCTCAATTCTTTGCAATTCAGTTATAATTCTATCAACAAAAAGTTTAACAGGATCTGATATCTTCAATCTCTTTTTAACATCTTCAAAATTTGTGAAAAGGCTTTTTCTTCTCTCCTCTAAAATCATACTCAAAGTCTTTTTTCCTATGCCAGGCAATAGCTCTAGACTATGCAACCTTATATTTATTGGTTCAGCAACATTGAAAAATTCTACAAAGACCCTCTCCTTCTCCTCAACAATTCTAGTAATAACCTTGCCTAAGTTTTCCTTAGCAATGGTAGTTAAATCCTCATACAACAACCTCTCAAATACTCTCAGCCCTGGCCTATCAGGTGCTGAGGAAATGGGAACTCTCTCACCAATTGCTAAAACCTGACTTCTGCCAGGCACAATCTCAACAAGAGAAAAATACTTTGTGCCAATACCCTGGGCTATGGGCATTGTTCTATGATGGGCATGCTTATCATATGGATTGCCCATTGGCATGTAATCAAGGATAATGGCAAATTCATCAGGAACTATTTGAAATCTTTTGTATCGAGGTTTCATAGATTCAAAGCCTGCTTATCAAACATTAAATAGCTATTCTTTACAATTATTTAAAATCATATCAATAATTGTTTTCAGTACATCATCATCTGGAATTTTCTCCTCGAAAACTAGAAGAGTTCTAAGTTCATCAATAGATTTAGGAACAATGTTGAGAATCATAGATATTGTTACTTCTTTAAAACCAAGCTTTTTCAATTCATTATACATATAATCTATTTTCTCATAATCACACTTCTCCACTTTATCCAAGTATTCAAGTGTTACCTTAACAATTTCAGAAACCCCACCTCTAAGATTTGCAACATATTTTTCAAGAATTTTCTTAGCTAATGAATTGGGAATATCATGATACTCTATAATTTCATATGACATAAACCAATCCCCAGCTAACATCATATAAAGACTTCTTATCTATATTATGTAGAAACTACTTTTTCAAAAGCTTTAACAAAGCCACTCTTTGCTCTCTTCTTATCTTTGAAATTTCAGCAAGCTTCTTTAGCAATTCATTAACTCTTTCTTTAACATCAAATGCAGGTCTTACATGTTCAGGTAACAAGAAAAGCTTCTTCACCTTTGACCCAACCTCTACCTCAACTATTAAAGCTCTACCTCTAAACCCAACTACCTTACCCACTTTTCCAATGTATCTTCTATGCGGCATTCCACCATGTATTGCCGGATCAACATCTATGTAAACCTTGTCACCAACTTTATAATCAATAAGTATTTTACTTAGTGAAGGAACTGCTCCCCTCTCCCTAATACTTTTTCTCATTAACTTTCTTGTTCTATGCCTTAATCCTCGTGGTGCTTTAACCATAGTTTAAACAACCTGCAAAAATCTTCAACTACATTAAGACTATTTGAATACCCTTATATATATTCATGAACATATATAACATCGAGCATTAAACACTGCAACTCAGTATTTAGATAACTTGAAAAACTTGGTGTTGTTCTGCCACCATCTCCGGTTATCAACTCCTTTACGTATAAACCACCATCACATTTTATTATCGCGGCAAACACATGTGGCGAAATATACAATGTTTTTACTTGATACACAACTTTATTGCGAAGTCTATCAGGTTTCCTTCTAAGAATACGTGTTGGAGTTCTTTGCACAATCATCCTGTTGTTAAAGAATTCCTCAAGCATATGCAATTTTTCTGGCTCGACCTCTTGTTGAGAATATATCAAAGCTCTATATATTTTATAAGTTAGGCTACCAGGACCTTTCAGCCTTGAAACAAACTCTCTTCTAACCTTCATCTCCATTTCAAATTGTATCCATGGAGTAAAAGAATTGAGTACTTTATTCAGAGACTCTATATTAATATTGCTATTTTGAGGAGATTTATATTCTATCACCAAAGGCCTTCCACTAAGAACTCTGACATCAACATCCTCTCTGCCACCAATATGCAAAACAACATCAGAAGCCTTAACATAGCTTAGAGAATGTTTCACAACATCTTCAACTGATAGATGATATCTCCTTTCTCCACTTTTCCTAATCCATACATTTTGCGATATTAATCTACCAAGCTTTCTGTATTTGCCATATAGGAAAAGTGATCTAATCTCCTCTTTCACAGTATTGTTAATCAAATCAATTATGTATGTAACATGAGGATTCTCAAAATCAACTTTAATATTTGTCAGGCTTTGAACTCTTTTTCCAATCTCTCTTTTAATTTCCCTTTTGATGCTTTCCCAATAGGGTATGTGGTATTCTTTCACAATATTACTTTCTCTCTCAAGCACATCATCTGCAATGATAACGCCTATAAGAAAACTCCTAACATTCTTCTCCTTCACAAGTTTTGCAACAGTTTCTGAAAAGGTGATAATAATGTTATCTAGTTGATCTCCACATATGTAGCAACTTGGAAAAGCCTGTGGATAATCCATTCCCAGTTCTTTGAAAAAATCTTTAAAATTTAGCTTACTATTTAACACAACCTTTCTTAAGATATCTAATGATTTTGAATCTCCACTCAAAACTCTTCTATGCAAATCTAGTATCGTTGCTATTTTTAGTGCTTTGCCTCTTTCATTGTTTCCAAGACCTTTACCAAGATGTGCAAAAAGCCTTCCTAAGCATCTATCACATAGCGGATACTTCTCCAGTATCTTAGCTACAGTATCTATAATGTTTTCCACATTTTTCCCCATTTAATGCCTTATTGTTCTTGACTTATCTTCGCTAAATCAATTCCAAATTTCTTAAATAATGTCTTTCTTCTTTTAATATTCTTTATCATTGTATTTACAAGCTCATAGTATTTTAACAGCTCCTTAACATCTTCAATTGTTGTTCCAGATCCTATAGCTATTTTCACCATTCTATTCTTATCAATAATACTTGGGTTTCTGAGCTCTTCATAAGTCATGGAATCTATTATAGCTAACCACTTTCTCATTTTTTCTTCTGTTATCTTCATTTGCTTATCATCTATTGGCATCATGGAGAGACCAGGTATTAGCTGAACTATTTTTGCTAGTGGGCCAAGTTTTCTCATTGTCTGTAATTGAAGGTATATATCAGCTAAGGTGATTTTGCCTGTTGACAGGGCTTTTGCAAATCTTTTCTCAACTTCCTCGCTATGCTCAATGGACTTGAGCTTCTCTATTAACGTAGATATATCTCCGAGACCCAGCAATCTACCAACGAATCTTCTAGGCTCAAAAACCTCTATCTCTGGAATCTTTTCACCTACTCCAATAAACTTTATTATTGCTTTTGTTGCTGCAACAGCTGATAAAGCTCCACCACCTTTTGCTGTTCCATCAAGTTTTGTTATTGTTATTGAGCCTATGGGGGTTGCGCTATGAAATCTAAGTGCGAGTTCATAGGCTTTCTGTCCCATTGAAGCATCTAGAATCATCATTATTTCATCAGGGTTAACAGATTTTGCTATTTCCTGCATCTCCTTTAACAATGCTTCTTCTTCTCCATAACCATGTCTACCAGCAGTATCTATAATCACAATGTTGGAGTTTTGATTTATACACCACTCAGTGCATTTCTTAGCAATATTCACAGCATCTGTTGACTTTTGTTCTCCGCAAAATGGAACATCTATTTGCTTGCTCAACTGACTAAGCTGGTCATAAGCAGCTGGTCTATATGTGTCAGCACATACAAGACATGGTCTATACCCATATCTTTTGTAGAAATACGCTATTTTAGCAGCTGTTGTTGTTTTTCCTGAGCCTTGAACTCCAACAAGCATTATTATGTAGGGTGTTTTTTGTGGAAATACCTGTGGTTTTACATCTCCTCCAAATAGATTTGATAATTCATCATATACTATTTTAATGAACCATTCGTTTCTAGAAACAAGTGGAGGTGGTTTTTCCTTTAAAGCTCGTTCTCTAATAGAATTTGTTAATTGCAGAACAAGCTTAACATTTACATCTGCTCTTAGAAGAGTTTTTTGAAGTTCCTTAATAAAATTTTCAACAGCAACTTCATAAGGGTCTTTTCCACGTAAAAAATCTACCACAAGTTTTTTTAAAGAATCTAGTACTGTGCTCATTTTACAATCCTATCGCTATTTACCTAACCCTGACTATAAATCTTCTTCCCATGGCACTCCAATACTCAACCTCAACTCCTGGAGCTATCTTAGATCTTACTCCTTCATCTGTTGGCATGTCGACTTCAAAAGTTTCAAACGTTTCTGTATCCATCACCTGTACTTTATCAGCTAGAACAGCTACAACTTGCCCAATTCTCTTATCTATTATTGGCACTTCAACTCTTTGATCAGCCGGGCCTACAAGAGTTTTTCTAGCACCCGTAAATATGCTTATCGCTACCAAATGAACCTTTGCACTACCATGCTTACCTGTCTTAGCTCTTGAAATTTCTACTACTCTACAAGGCTCTCCATCTATAACCACGTAACTACCCTCTTTTAAATCTCCAAGCTCTGCATAGTCTACGCTCATAAAACCACCAAAACATGTTATATTGCATAGAGATATAAACTCTTCGCTTAGTTAATAAGATTTTGTGAAGCTATAGTGATTTAAAGATGAATTTAAAAGAAATTAGGAAATCTATTGAAAGTCTCATAGACAAGGATAGTGTTGATGTAGATGTTGTATATGATCTTTATGTAGAGTTTGTTAAGGAAATGTCTAAGAATATAAGCCATAAATATAAAGATGTTGATGCATGGAATATTGAAATGCTTGACGAGGCTGTGGATCTCATCTGTGATTATTTAAATGGTAGTAGCAAAGTTATAGAGGTTTGGGATGCTATATGGGATGCTAAAATTGATAAAAGGAAAATTAGTGGTGATGTTGTGCTAAAGTTTTTAGATGTTGTGAAAATGGCTGAGAAACTCTATGGAGTCTAGCAAAAAAGTTGATGAAGTTCTAAAAGATTTGATAGAGTTTACCACATTTTGTTTTGATTATTCTGCTGCAAATAGTATCTCCAAAAACTTTCGCATAATGTTGTTTCCTTCTTTCAAGAGTTGGACAAAGATTATGCTCTATCCTGCTATACACGAAACTGCTTTAACAAAGGTTTTCAGCAAACTAAAAACTATTGGCTCAGGTGTACTAGCTGGGTGGTTGTGGGGTGGTAGATTTATGCCATCACCACATTTCTACAACTTTGTGAAAAGTTTTACCAACAGTATTGGATGTGCTATTGTTGCTAAAACTCAAGGTGTTAAAGCATTTCTTTATGGCAATGATCTTTTGTTAGCCTCATTCGAAAAAGCCTTGCCCCCTGTTTCAAAAGGTAAACCTGTTGCAGTTCTAGATTCTGAAGACTATATGGCTATTGGTATAGGCATAGCTTTGTTTGAGTTAAGGGAAATTGAAATGCTTTTAAAAAGTGGAAAAATGCTTACTCCAATAGTTAAAAATGTTTTTGATTTGGGAATGCATATACGTGATGAAGAATTCTTTTACTAAATAAAGCTTTTTAGTCTTAGAAAGAAATACTATAGCCTTCAAAAGTGTAGGTGATTAAAAAGTGTTTTGCCCAAAATGCGGAACTCTACTTGTGTTTGACAAGGTTAAGAGAGTATATAGATGCCCAAAATGTGGTTACGAAGCTAGCAATTTAGGAAATAGAATCGTTATGTCAAAAGCCATATTACATAATGAGAAAGAGAAACTAACAGTTGTTGATTCATCTCAAGTTTCAGCACCTCCAACAGCAACACTTGTAAAAGGACATGTAAGATGTCCAAAATGTGGCAATGAAGAAGTATATGCATGGCAAATGCAAACAAGAGCAGCTGATGAACCACCAACAACATTTTATAAATGCACTAAATGCGGTCACACCTGGAGAGAATACTAGCATAGCGGCTATAGCACAACCATAGTAAATATTTGAAAAAGCTAATAACCCCAACCACAAACAAAAAGTTTATTTAGAAATAAAAGGGCCCGTCGTCTAGTCTGGTTAGGACGCCGCCCTTACAAGGCGGAGGTCCGGGGTTCAAATCCCCGCGGGCCCACTAATACAATAGATCTTGAACCAATTCTAATTACTCAATCAACAAAGCTACAAACAGTTAATTGGTTTTTACTTCATCACATGTTTTCAATCACAAAAAGAAATGTTTATACACAACAAAATTACTTTCCCACAGTATCGATAAAATTACAACAGTTCTTAACATATGATTCAAATCTATAACCTGTTAGCTTGT
>NZ_JASNVW010000010.1 GCF_030186535.1 Ignisphaera cupida
CTTTCAATTCCATTTTTTGGATTCCCCGATTATCTGATGAACCATGGACTGAGGGCTCTCCATGGGCTTTCAATTCCATTTTTTGGATTCCCACTTGCAATAACAGCTTTTAGAAACATGTCTATGTATTGTGTGCTTTCAATTCCATTTTTTGGATTCTCATCATATGATACTATCACTGATAGTATTGCTTCCTTCCTTACTTTCAATTCCATTTTTTGGATTCTTGCCGAGGTGGCTGAAAGGCTTAGGGAGATGGGGTACAAGGTTCTTTCAATTCCATTTTTTGGATTCGTTAGCTCAATTAATCTTGTTAAGAGGTGAACACCAAGCTGCTTTCAATTCCATTTTTTGGATTCCGATTTTTGTTCTCTTACTTGAGATTTTCCATTGTCGGATTCGAAACTGTTCAATATATTTTGTGTTGAATGGGGTATAAAAGTTTTTTAGCTGGATAGCGCAAGGTTATGGCGATGATCATCAATAATCAATGGTGTGATGAAACCATCAGTGCAGTGACGCTATTGCAATGTTGCTTATAAGCCTTGTTTTGAAAGAATAGAGCTAATTACCTCAATAAAGAAAATTTTTATGGCTTCATAAAAACTTTTAAAGGGTTTATATATCATTGCAATGCCTGCACTGCATGTATGAAATTTCTATAGAGTTGAATAGCTTAAAAATCTATTGCTTTATTTGCTTCTGTATTTCCAATTAAGGTTTATAGCTTGTTGTTTTACAGATTGTTGTGGTGTGTTTGTGGGGGTTGTTGGGGTGGTGGTAGGGTGTTGGTTGGTGATGGTTGTGCTGAGTGTGAGGTTTTGCTTAGATTGGCTAAGCGCTGTGTGGATGTTTATGTTAAGCTTTGTTTTGATCTTGAGGATAATTTGATGAATTATTTGTTTGTTAATAGTGTTTATGGTATTCCCTTTTTAGAGATGGTAGAATTGTTTATGATGTTGATTTGGATAAGCTTAAAAGTTTTTGTGTAACCAGGGATTTTTTGAGGTTTTCGAAATGCCTTTTACTGTTTACCACTTGGCTTCTGGTCTTTTGATTGGCTTGTTTTTTAGAAGATGGTTGCACTGGCCTACGTTGCTTGTTGTAACAACGATTTTTGTTGATGCTGGAATTGCTTTTGCTTCTATTCATGTTTTTGCGCATTCTTTTCTTGGTTGTGTTGCTCTAGGTGTTTTATCTGGTTTTGTAATGCGCTTCATGTTCAAATGGTTTGGTTGGCTTGAGAAATTTTTTAACAGTTTTTATTTGGTTAGTGGAAATGGGTTGAGAAGCTATGTTTTAGCTGGTGTTCTTGGCTGGTTTATTCACGTTGTTTTAGATGCTCCAACACATGAAAATATGTATCCTCTAATGCCTTTTTCTAGAGATAATCCGTTTCTAATACAAAATTTTGCTGTGGCTGAGCTTATCTACAATACAATTCTTGTTGGTGGTTTGGTAGCATATCTAAAACACTTCTACACCTCATCATCTAGAGCTAGTGGTTATCTAGTTGCTAAATTCCAAATTGGTGTTATCACAGCTTTTGCAGGACTGGTTTTATCTCCGCTTGGGCTTAGGATAGAGGGTCGTGGAAACGACTTTGCATTGGCTTTATCCCAAGCACTTATACTTCTTGGTTTAATCACATCTCTTGAGGCATTGAGAAAAATGAGGTTGATTGGCTTAGCCAGATACTTATTTGCAACATTCCTTGCAGCTTTAGCCACAACAACCTACCTAATACTCAACTTCCATGCATTGACAGTTTCATGGGCATTGGCAGCAACAACTCTTCTGATTCTCAGAAAACCTCTTGCACCAATAAAACTTGAATTAGCATCTAAATCAATAAGCGTTATAGATGTTTTAGTTATTGGCTGGTTTTTGGCAATAGCCTTGGTTGGTATACCAATAGTTTTCCTGGCAATTCTAATGCTTGTAGCAAACGCAAGTAAGTTAAAACCTTCAGAAACAAGGGTTTAGTGTTCAACAATTTTCAAAAATTTTTTCACTGCTTCAACAACTGTTTTTAGTTTTTCTATCGATATTTGGTACTCCTTCTCCTCATCTCCCAGGCTTCCCCTTAGCCCACCAAATCCACAGTCTCCCGATACCAGATCCACTCTTCCACCAGATTTCTCATAGACCTTGGCAAGTACTGAATATGCTTCCTCAACTGTTTCAACTCTTGGTTTTGATGCTGCTACTATTCCAGGTGATACTATCTTATCGTATTTTTCTAGCATTGACTTGTTTATCAATTCAATGTTTTGTGGAGTTGCAAAAAACTCTAGACTCAAATACCTTATTCTATCAACTCTAGAAACAATCTCTAGTATCCTCGGATTTAGCTGACCACAAATATGAATCCCAATCTCAGCTGGCGAAGCGCTTTTAGCTACATGGCTAAGAACATCTATAATCTCATCCTCTAACCAGCCAAACAAAATTCTTCTACCAATGAAAAATGTTAGAACAGGCTCATCGAAAAACACTATGTTGTATCCAACAAACTGCAAACGCCTAGCAATACTAGCTACAAAATCTTTGAAAAACCCCTTGACAATATCCTTTCTAGCTAAAACAGTTGATTGAAGCCCTTTGGAAACATCCTCAGAAAGGTATATCCTAGAGGAGAGAGTGAAAACACCTGTAACAGGTGCTCTAAGCCATTTGAAGCCAAGACCCTCACTCCTAACAATCTCAACAGCCTTCTCAGCATCATCAATAGCAACAATGGGAGGAGAAGCATCGAAGCTCTTCTCAGAAGAGAAGAAAACACCTCTTCTACTATACACAATACCTAGAAGCTCCAAAGGCCTCAAATAAATATCTATAAAAGACCTTAGCTGGGGATACGGGGGAGCATCCAAACCAACTCTACTCAAATCAACCAAAACCCTTCTAACATTATCCACTGAAAAGGATAGTGGAAAACTACCAACATGACTAGTTCTAATCACAAAACCACCCCACAAAACCATTTTCAAATTTCATGCCTTTCAATTCCATTTTTGAATCCAAAACTACTCAACATATTTTATATCGAATAAGTATAAAAACTTTTAAACTTTTAAGTCCGTGTGATGATCAAGACAATCAAACTTTCAATTCCATTTAATGGATTCTTCTCGGTGAGACTGTGACTGAAGAGATAGTTGCATTGTTTCTTTCAATTCCATTTATTGGATTCAGCTCTCTTTCCTTGCAAGCGTAACCGATGTCACAGCATCTAGAACTTTCAATTCCATTTATTGGATTCTTTGTATTGTGATGCATAGAAATCTGCAAGCGGGTCTCCAGGTCTTTCAATTCCATTTATTGGATTCATTGAGGATTCTGAAATTGTGTGTGCGATAGAGGATTATCAGCTTTCAATTCCATTTATTGGATTCCTTGTGAAGCTGTTCATGGAGGTTGCAAGCATTTTTGGGTTGCTTTCAATTCCATTTATTGGATTCAATGTCATACAATATTCTTTGCAGTCTACACTAAATTGTTTGCTTTCAATTCCATTTATTGGATTCCAAGTGGTAGAAAGGTACGTAGATACTGTGTTGAATCAGTTCTTTCAATTCCATTTATTGGATTCAGCCATCAACTTGGCTGCTGGTCCAGCAACAGCACAAACTGTTACTTTCAATTCCATTTATTGGATTCAGTTTGCCATTTCCATCATTCGATCCACGATCAAGGGAGTTGGCCTTTCAATTCCATTTATTGGATTCCGATTTTTGTTCTCTTGGATGAGATTTTCCATTGTCGGATTCGAAACTGTTCAATATATTTTGTGTTGAATTGGGTATAAAAGCTTTTAAGCTGGATAAGCCAAGGTGATTGCGATGATCATCAATTATCAATGGTGTGAAGAAGTAATCACTGCAGTGACGCTATTGCAATGTGGGTCATAGAGAGTTTTGTAAAAGAATTGAGTAAATTGTATTCATAGAGAAAATTTTTATGGCTTCATAAAAACTTTTAAAGGGTTTATATATCATTGCAATGCCTGCATTGCATGTAGCAAATGTTTATAGAGTTGAATGGCTTAAAAATCTATTGCTTTATGTGGAGTTTGTTTGTGTTGTGTTTGTAAGATAAGATTATATATTGGGAAATGTGGTTTGTTTTTGGTGTTTGGTTTAAAGTGGTTTGGTATGTTGGATCCTTATCTTAGGTTATATGCTTTGAAGGCTCGTGTGCTTTTGCATGATCCTCCTAATAAGATGTGGGTTTTGAGGAGTCATGAGGAGGTTGCTAGGAAGTTTGTGGAACTGGTTTTGTCTGGTACTAACCTCTTTATTGATGTTGATGAGAATGCTGTTAGAAGAGCTGATGTAGCTGCTTCTACTTTTGATAGGTGGTTTATAAATTATCTCTATGCTGAGAAGAGTGATGGGGGTAGCTCCAAACCTCTTGTTGTTGAGTATAGGTGGATTCACAATATCTTTAGACCTGATAAACGTGTTGAGCTTAGCGATCCCGGGGACAGGGTTTACAATGTTTTGAGGGGTGTTGGCGATGTTCTGAGGGAGATTGCTGAAGCCGCTAAAAATGTTGGGGATAGGGCTCTTGGTCACTTGCTTTACACAACACTCTACTTCCTCCTTGAGGTTTCGTGGCTATCAAATGATTTAAGCCCAAGCCTTGCTGACACGAGGAACCCTACACACACTGTTTTTGATCATCTCTATGCAGCAACAACAATTTCTAACCTCTATCTCTATGAGGAGCCAAGTGGATTTGTTGCTAGAATCGATATTCCAATGATTCAAAAATTTGTTTCATCTGCTAGAAGAACAGCTGATTTCTGGGCTGGTAGCTGGGTAATATCGAAGCTGTCCTGGGGAATAATAAAAAGGTTTGTTGATGAGTATGGACCAGACATTGTTTTATCTCCATCTCTTAGACTAAACCCCTACCTATTTAATTACATCATTGAGAAGCTTGAGGAAGCTGGTGTTGGGAGAAACACAACAAGGAAAATCTGTGAGCAGTACTCAGAGCTTTTAAAGAGACTTGGTCTCAACATCATCATAGAGAAAACTGGTGGAGACTGTGAAAAGCTTAGGGAAATGCTATCACTCATTCCACTAATACCAGCAACAACATACATTGTTCTTCCACCAATAAAATTCAGTAGCGTTGACGATGTTAGAAACACTGTTGCGAGGTACTATACAGAGTCGTGGAACGACATTGTGAAGCAGGTAATGGAAAGCAGCGAACCGACTAGAGGCATTGGCTCTGTGCTTAAGCAACTGCTAAACGAGTTTCAAAATGTTTTGAGATTTCCACACACAAGCATTAGAATAGATGTGGTTGATGTTAAGAATGTTTACATGAATTTGGAGATGTGTCTATACAAAGGCGATAAGAATGCGTGTAAGCAGATAGGGCTTGAAGATAGCGTTAAAGAGAAGCTGGAGAAAACACTAAAACAAGAAACTCGAAATGGGTTAAGCCTCAAAGAAATGAGGTTGGCAAATGCTTTGCTGTGGCATGTTGTTGTAACCAAGGCTTTGGATATTGAGTCTAGAAAATCGCCAATTCCACTACCAAGACCATTCTGGATATTCGATGGAGCTAATCTAAAGCCAGAAACAGACTACTCCAAGCTAACAGCTATGAGGGAAGGTGATTGGAGACTCTGTACACTATGCCAAGAAGAGCCAGCGGTAATACACTTTCCAAAGACATGGAGCGAGAAGAGAAAAAGACCAGAGTTTGATGAGGAGTGGGTGAAGCTATTCAGAGAATACATGATTAGCAAAGGTCTTGAGGTAGATGACAAAGCTTTTAATGAGTTGAAGAAGGTGTTTAGACCTGGTGAAGCTCTAGGACCATACTGCTTGCTCAAGAGGGTTATTGGCTATGTACATGCGAAGAAGCTTCGCAACTACTTTGGACTTGCATCAACAGATGATGTAGCGCTTATAGCTTTAGACAAGTCGCTAGCGAAAATAATTGCTGATGAGGATAAGGCGAAGAGGTTTAGAGAAGCTTTTGAGGAAAAAGCCAAGAGAGAAGGCATTACAATACATCATCTCCAATTCGTTCTACCTGAAGCATATAAAAGGTATTGCGAGGTGTCGAAAGAGAGATGCGAAGTTGTAGAGGCGATAGAGTTTCGCGATCTGGAATTAGCAGCGTTTTCAAGTAACATGTTATATGATAGCTTCAAACGCGTTATTAGTGATTCTCTTGAAGAGTTTTGCAAAGATGTTGACCCAGCTGATCTAGCTAGGGAGATGCTTGGAGACAACAAAGATTTTGAGGTTTTGTATAAAGCAGCTCGCAAAACGTTGTTAGCTAAAAGGCTTTGCAGTATTAGAACCAGATACTCGATTGTCAAAGGCGATGGGGATAACATTGGGAAGCTTCACCAAGGAGATCTAGAGTCGTTGGGTATTGAAATGAGCTGGTATATTGACACGCTTGTTAATCACCTTGTTAAAAACGTTAGCAAAGACGATGCTGAAAGAATTCGCAAAGCCTATGAAATCGCTTCTAAAGTGGCTAATGCCATAGCTGGTAAAAACAAGCTTGTTGTATCACCAACTCTATCAGCTGCTATATCTATTGCGCTACAGGTTGCAGCGCTAAAGGATGTTGCAACCATTGTTAAATTCAATGGGTTTCCAATCTACGCTGGTGGTGACGATGTCTTAGCTCTGTTCCCAGTTGAGAAAACTATTCAAGCTGTTGAAGCTCTTAGAACAGGTTTCTGGGGTGATAATGAGAAGATGTTCCATCTTAGCACAGGCGGAGAAGCTATTGTTGTTGCACAGGCTTTGCCAACTGGTAGAAGCTTTGGTGTTAGAGTTGCTGATGTAATGGATGTTATGTCATTTGAAATAATTGAAGCTGGTGAACAGCTAGAGAAAATAGCTAAAAACGCTAGGTGGCTTGGCTCCGATGTGTGCATATCTGAAAAGGATTCGCTTGTTGTAAGCGATAGCAGAAGTGGTGTAGTTGCACTGTTTCCACTATCTATATGCAGTGGTCATTTCAAGAAGCTTATAGCAAGCAAGGTTCTAAAGACCTTGGCAACAATCTTTGTAGCCAACAGTGTAGGGGTTTTATCATCGAATACACCAGATGATTTAGATAATGCGTTGAGCGATCCACTAACAAAAGCTAGGGTGGAGCTACCCCTCAACGCTAGACACAAGCTCATAGAAAATGTTGTAAGCAGAAACATTGATGTTGGAAGAGATGCTGAGGAGGTAAAAACAAAAATAGTAAACATTTTCACACAGCCGATAGAGGTTATAGGTAATTGCATTATCAACGCGTTTAACCTGGTAAACACCAGGAGGCTAGATGGTGAAAATGGTTTGACTCTAGCTGAAGAGCTTATAGAGTTTATAAGAGCTGCTAGAGGGTGGTGAGTATGAGGATTCTAATGATAGAGCCTCTAGAGCCACTAGCCTTCTCCAAAACCCCTGTGTCAGACCCATCAACGCTTATAGGTCATCACGAAGTTCTTTCAATACCACTGCCAACAACAGTAGCTGGCCTGATTGGAGCCTCGATAGGTGTAACAATTCCAGAGTCTATAAATGATTCTGTCAATGCTTTGACCAAGCTTGTTGAAAAACTAGAGAGTGCTGGATGCTCCAAACCAATTGTTAAAGGTCCTCTACTCCTATTTAGAAACCTGGATATAAAGCCGCATGTCTACATAGCTACAAGCTCTATGTACATACCAATTACAAGACTGAGGAAGGGTTTCGATCTTGTATACGTTGATGCAGTTAACTGTGGTGAGTGTGTTGAGCTGAAGCATGAGGAGAGAGTTGGGGTTAAGCTTGTAAGAGGCTACACCAAAAACAATGTTACAATGCTTGAGAAGGTTGCCGACATGGGATTTATGTATAGATACTCAGTATCTAGGTACAGAGATGTATTTGGTGATGGGCTCACCCCAATAATAATCTATGCAACTAATTGCAGTTTTGATCTATCAACAATTGAGAGAATTGGGGGCGAGGGGAGAAAAGCCAAAGTCACTATAACGAATGTGAATAGAATTCCAGTAGATGAAGAGCTTAGAAAAAAGGTTTTGGAGACGATAGAGAGAATTGCAAGTCCGTGGGAAGTCAAAGAAGATGAGCTATACCTAGCACTAACCCCCATACCAATACTTCCACACGAAAACACCATAAACATAAATCCAATCAATCCAGAGCTACCAGGACTAGAATTTGTAAAGGAGATCACAGGAGTTATACCAGTGGTGAGAAACCAGCAGGAGAAACCACAAATCAAAAAAAGAGTTGAGAGACTATCCCTAGGCTACTCAGAAGTTGTTAAAGCAAGAAGACCACAGATACTAGCACTACCACAAGCAACAATAGTGAAAACGAAGAAGCTTAATACAAAACCTGCTGAGCTCATAGAAACATTGTGGAGCATAGGATACTCATCACTACTAAACATTACAACATGTTGCAAAGAAGTTTAAAGTTATTCTCGTTTAATACAAAATACATTGAACATTAAAAGAATCCATACATGAAGACTCTTAGTCAAGAGAACTGCAGTTAGAAACTAGAAACTGAGGCTGAAAGACAATAATCCATTTTACTTGGATTAACAAGTAAATAGCCGTTGCCAAGTCTCTTACCATGTTCTTCAAGCAAAGCCTTAAATTCATTGTATAGAGCATATAGCAGATGTGGGTAAGTGAAGTAGTGTTTTAGCTCAGCATCGGTCACAGGTTTACTGCTTTGAGCTAGCAGCATACTCAACACCTTTATCAAAACCCAATATATATCAACTATGGCTTCTGGATCGTCCCTAACCCAAACAGCTTGAGCAGAAACTTCATAGAATTTTGTTGGACCAGCTGGTTCATGAAACGCCTCAACAGTTGCAACAACCCACATAACACCTTTTTGGACAAGCACCTCGATAAGCTCTAGAGCCTTGTTAGCATCAAACTTTTTGCATGCACATTCAACATCGTAGTACTTCTCCTCAAGCTCCTCATCAAACCCTATACAATCCTTGAACAGCAAACCACATATGCTTCCCTCATACCTCCAAACCTCAAAGCCATCAACATTGACATCAACACAAGGCTTGAAAACCAAAACCATTATCAACACCCAGCCTCTTCATTTGAATGAAATTAAGGTGTAGGATTGGTACCTACCACATTTCAGCTTCAAGCTGGTTTCAGGTTTAAGCAAATTATTTAATTTTTCGGGAATGTTAACACCACTTTCAAACACGACAACTCTTTGCACAGTTTTTGCATCACCGCAACACGCTTTAGAGAGGGTATCGGCACATGGTGAGGTGAGTTGCTTTACAGCTTTTCTAAAAGCTCTTAACACATTTTGAAATACGTGCTTTTCCTTGATTTTAACTTTGAGCTCTACCAAATAACACATTCTCTTAATTTTAAAAACTAGATCTGGACACTGGTTAAGCAAGACGTTTTGAACACATAAATAGTTTTGATAGTTTTGTGTAAGATCGCATCTTGCTAACTCATTAGCGTCAGCTATGCAAACACCTACCTCCCCAATGTCAACACATTGAATGTATTCACATGTATCACAATGTGTTGATTTGCAAACACCAAGAAGAGAGGTAATTGGTTTAATAATGCAATGAGTGTTACTCAAAAGTTCTTCACCTAGGTATATATACTCTGATATATGCTCGTCTCCTTTCTCAGCAGCTCTGAGGATCTAATGTTTTCCCTCGTTGTCTTCTCAACCTTGCCGTTGTAGACATAGTATATGTTCCACTCATGCTTAAGTCCAGCACCAACCAAAAGACCTGTGTGGGTTTCAACTATTGCTGTTTTTCCCCAGCTCTTCAATGTATCAAGTATATCAACAGCTAAGTCGATGTGAAGACCATTGTCAAAACCCTCAACCAAAAGAATATCGGAATGATAAGCAGTTAGAAGAATTGCCATAGTTCTTCTCTCCCCATAGCTTAGTTCTGCAACTCTAACCCACTTGCCATTGGTAAATGCATAACCATTAACAACATGGTCTATGCCTAGCAACATTCTAATGCTTGGCACAATCTCTTCAAAAACATGTGGATTTCTTGTTAGCACATTCCACTCTTTCTGATCCCAAACATCTGACAATGCAATAGAGATGCGTTCACCATTCACATTAATACCATATACATCAAAATCTGGTATTGTGTAAACCGAGACTGCATCACCTTGAACAACACCAACTCTTTTAACATTGAGATTTGTCCAGAAACTTTCTAAGCAATGTAATATAACATCTATACTCCTACCACCAACCTCACCTAAACCAACATTGCAATAGTATTCACCATTTCTATAACCAATACTCTTGCCGTTGTAGGATATCTGTATAAATGTTTGCTCGTGTAATGTAAGAAAAGGTTTTAGATTTGCAGCTTTAGAACCATTCATCAAAGCTAGTATCGCATGTATGATACTTGATTTGCCACTGCCGTTGGGACCATACAAAATGTTGATGTTTCCAACATCAAAATGTGTTTCAGCATCTTTAACAACTCTAAAGTTTTTAATGCTTACAAAGAACTTCATGTGTGGAACTCACCTCACAGTTTCATGCTCTAATTCTTTGCATTTTTCCTTGTATACTACATCCAATTTAATTTAAGATTTTTATATTTCTTATGTTTAGATAGTTTTTGTGGTTTGAATGTCTCAACAAACTTTCTCTAAACACCACATGCTGCTGTTCATAAGAGCTCTTACACCACTTCATGTTGGGGCTGGTAGAGGGGTTTCAATTCATGTTGATTTACCTCTTCAAAGAGATGAGTTTGACTTTCCAACGATATGGGCAAGTAGCCTCAAAGGTGCTTTAAGAGCTAATGTTCCAGATTCGAATCTGAGAAAGGTGTTGTTTGGTCCTGAGCCTAGAAGCGGTGAGTTGGAGTCTTCACCTGTGTCAATAACAGATGCTAGGCTATTGCTTATACCTGCCAGAATTCTCACAGGTGTGTGGTCATATGCTACATCTCCCCACATGTTATCACAACTAAACACACTTCTCTCAACAATGAACAAAGGCATTGTCTCTGTTCCCAGGCTTCAACAGGGAAAGGCTGTTGTGAGTAAAAAGGATCTTTTGCTAAGAGATGCTAGAGGTAGGGAGTATGTTACTGTTAATGAGATTAGTTTTGAAGCTGTTGCTGGAGGAGATGAAACGCTTAAAACACTTGGAAATGTGTTGCCAGATGAGCTTAGGAAGCTTGTTGAGGAAAAGGGGCTGATAGTAATACCAGATGAGCACTCAAGAATGATAGTCAATAGAAGTCTTGTGATACAGTATAGGGTTAGGCTGAAAAACGAAACGAAAACTGTTGAGGAGGGGCCCTGGAGTGAAGAGTATCTACCATCAGAAACAATAATGGCTTCACTTATTATTTGCAAGGATGGAAAAATGAGGAAAGAGGGTTCTGGAGAAAGCAAAGTTGAGAAGATAAGCTCAGCTGAAGTATGTAACATGCTGAGAAACAGTTTTAGAGAATTGAACTACACAATTTATGTTGGAGGCAAGGAAACAATTGGCAAAGGCCTTGTTAAACTATATTTCATGTGAGGTGCATCAAAAATGGTTGTCACAGTTAAAAGCGATGTTATTAAGATGCTTGTTGATTGTTTTGAGCAACTAACAACAGCGTTTCAGGATGAAGAGGGAAAGGATAAACTTGCAAGTCTCAGAACTAGAGCTAGAGACATGCCATCAGAACTTGTCTCAAAAAGCTTAGCCTATGTCATAACACTCTGTGCTGCAAGAGGTGATAAAGATGTTATTGAGAAGAGCTTGTATGTGAATAGCTGCTCCGATCTACTCACCAAACTTAGTAGTGATATCAGGAATTTGAAGAAGGAGGAATTTGGTTATTCACTATATGCAATTCTTTTGCTGCTTAGCTTAAAGAACTTGGGTTTGATAAGCGGAGGCAGGTTATCGGATATTATAAAAGGTTCTTTGGATAATCCAATAATTGACTCCACAAGCTACATTGTAATGGACTGGATCAAGAGATTAGCTGAAGCCTATATTAAAAAGTAGGGAGTAACACATGACCAAAATAGTAATTGAAGTTACAAACACAACTCCAATGCTTGTTGGGTGGCACGATCCTGAATTAGTTGATCCAATGGGTTTGAGGGCAACAGAGGTTAAGGGTATTTGGAGGTGGTGGGCAAGAGCCGTTGTTGCAGGCGCTCTCTACGATAAAAACATGTTGATTGGGGAAAGAGGTGAAGATGCTGTTAGAAGACCATTACCAAATGAGATTCATGCTATTAATTGTCTTGTTGGCAAGGTGATGGGCCTAGGCTATACTGGGGAGCGTGAAGCTGAGCAAGCAAGGCTTCATCTATATGTTGAAAAGGTTGGTGTGTTGGAACCTAGAGTTGTAACTGGTGATGGTCTTGGGTATCAGAGGCTGAGGCTTCTGAGTCTTGGAAGAAAACGTCATCAGTATATCGACACAGGCTCTAGATTTAGAATTGAAGTAGATATTGTGAGACGCGAATATGCTGATGCTGAGGATCTAGCTCTGAAAATACTTGTATTGTCTTTGCAGCTTATGGGCATCGGCAAAGGCTCTAGAAAAGGTCTTGGATCACTAGATGTTACATACACCAATCTCTCAATACCTTCTAGTCTAGCAGATCTTGTTGAGGAGATATACAGAGGTGTGAGCCATTTGGTGGATAAGTATGGTTATAGCGAATGCAAAGCACAGCAAAAAAGCGTAAGAAAGGGTTTGCCACCAATACCAGCACTCTCCAGAGATCAGTACAACAGGTTTAACATAGCGCAAATACATGTTGTTAGAAATGTTGATTTGGGTAAATTCATTGAGATACACAACTTTTTTGTTAGATCAGAAAGGTGTCGAAAGCTCTATGGAAATCCGGTGTGCGAAGATAAGCTCAGAAAGTCTTTGCATGCCTGGGTTCTTGGATTGCCACGTAGTCAAAGAGGTACAGGCTATTCCAGTGAGGATTTTGAGAGAAGAGCTTCGCCAATGTTTATAAGCTATCATGAAAAAGGTAATAGGCTTGGACAAGGAGTTTTTGTAACCATGCTTGCATCAGGTGATTGGCCTCGGAAAATTGAATGGGCTGGCGCAGGTTCTCAAATGCTTGTTATTGATGAAGGTGATGTGGTTAATGCTATGGCTAATGCATTGAACGAGTTTAGAGAGTATGTCGATAAGCTGAAGCTTCAAATGAATAGGGTGTGGCCGTGGTGAAACCTGCTAAATCTTCTAGAAGGGTATCTGAGCTTAGATGCGAAGCCATTAAGAAGTATCTCAGCTTTGAGAATTTGCCTTTGCAAAACGTTGTCTCATCTGTTTTAAAGGCTTTTGTCGATTGTTTTGTTGAGTGCCTGGATGGGGGTTGTGGTGTTGATGTTTCAGACTATATCTCCTTCTTCAACAGGTTTGTGACTAGAGCCTTGGCTGAGAGCTATAAATGTGATAGGGTAAAGCATCTTCTAAACAGTGCTAGAGAGTATGTTGCGAGGGTTTATACTGCTGCTGAAAAGGTTTTTGGTTCTGCATTCATAATTGAGGGTGAGCTAAAGTCGAGGCTACTTATACACACAAAATCTCCTGTGATGCCACTTGACATGGGTATTTCATGGGATTTCATACTCAACATTCCATTTGTTCCAGCATCTAGTGTTAAGGGGTTGGCTAGATCATATTTCGAAGCAAATAAAATTGTTGTTGGTGGGCTAGATGCAGATGAGTTGTTTGGATCTGAAGAAGGTGGTGTAGGCTATATAGTGTTTTTCGATGCATATCCAGTTTCATGCCAAGAAAAACTCATAGAACCAGATGTAATTACGCCGCATTACCCAGGTGATAGAATAGACGAGTTATCAGCAACACCAACACCAATAGTGTTTCCAGCAATAGCACCAAAAACAGTTATGCACTTTCCAGTTGCTGTAAATGTGAAGCTAATTGGGAAGAAAATTGGGGGCCAGGGCCTGGGGAAAGAGATAACGGCAATAATAAGCAACATTGCAAAAGCTCTTGAGAGTGGTGTTGGAGCAAAGACAAGTGTTGGCTATGGGCGCATAAAAATAGTGAAGTATTGACATTATTCAGTTGTTGCACTATTTTAGAAGCTCTATGGCATGTTTTATAGCTTCATCCAACCCATCTTTTGTGTACTTTAGATATGGCTTGCCATTCTCAATATAAATCTTAGTTATCTCCTTTCTGAATCCTGCATGTGCATAGAAGTTTCTCTTCTTGCTTTCCTCATCCTTTGTCTCCTCAACACCAATGATTTCTGATAGAAGTGAGCACTTCTTCCCCTGTTTCAGCATCTCATTTACAGCCTTTTTTATAGCGTAAATTTCAGTGTTTATAAGGGCTTTTGTCTTCTCCCCCCATCTCAACCCAGTTTCCTCGCTAGCTAGTTTCTCAATTGCTTCTAGCGGCACTAAATCATTTTTCTGCATAGCCAGTATATCACTTTTCATGTTTTTGACTATGTCTGCAAGCATTAATGCTTTTAGAATTTCCACACCCTCTTTGGTTATCTCAGCTCTTCTTCGAATAATCACCTCACAACCCCTCTCCCTGCTTTCAACATGTATAAAGCTTTTATGAGCCTCGGCAAGCCTCTCAAAGAACTCTTCAAATGATGTTTTTAACTGTGTGTAGAATGCTAGTAGTGGAAAGCCATTCACTATTGAGCTTGCAAATGCAAGTAACCTCTTAATTCCTTCTAAATCCCCTAGAATTTTAATAACCTTAAAATTTTCATCTCCAATCTCTTTTCCAATAGAGCTATATTCAGATTGATTCACACATGTTTTGCATAGCTGAAGAACCTTCTTAATTTGGTTAATTTGGATTTGATTAATTGGAATGGTTGGTGGTAGCACAGATTTCTCTACATAAAGTTTGTTAATGTTTAGTCTAGTTGTAACGTTTTTTACATATGGATCTGAGTTGTATATGTGTATAGATGTGTTGAGAACTGATGCTAAAAGCGATGACACATCTCTAACAGCTTTATAGACCATTGTAGGCATGTAGTTTACCCCATGGGTTAAATCAAGATGAATCTCAATCTCCTCACCTTTGCCGCTAAGAGCAAATCTCTTCAAAGTCTTGTACAAAGAGGTTAGCACATATGCATAGAAGTCGTTTAGAGATCCACAAAACCTTGTAACAACATTGCGATCAGATGTGTTTTTCTCAACACGAAAACTATTTTTGTATGTGCCAATAGCAGGAGCAACAACAACCTCAACCCTATTCAAACACTCACCACAAACACTCTCAACAAAACTTTTCACAACACCCTCAACACTTTTAACAATATCACCATAGCAATTAAAACCACAACCAAAGATAAGAGAATCCTGAACAACAACCAAAACAGCATCAGGCTCAACAACCTTGAAAAGCAGTGGCAAAGCAGTTCTACTCCTCAACACCTCACCATCAAAAACATATTCAACCACATCCCACTGAAACTCATCTGGGTAAACACGCCAAGGATTACCAAAAACAGAAACAAGCAACCTCACAAAAACACTCACCACAACAATTCTGTAAAGCAACAAGCTATAAACCTTAATTGGAAATACAGAAGCAAATAAAGCAATAGATTTTTAAGCTATTCAACTCTACTCTCATTTGCTACATGCAATGCAGGCATTGCCAAGATATATAAACCCTTTAAAAGTTTTTATGAAGCCATAACTATTTTCTTTATTTAGGTAATTTGCTCAACTCTTTCAAATAAAAGTCTATGATCCACATTGCAATAGCTTCACTGCACTGATTATCTAATCAGATCATTGATGATTGATGGTCATCGCCATAGCCTTGGCTTAACAAGCTTAAAAGCTTTTAACCCCCATTCAACACAAAATATATTGAACAGTTTCGAATCCACAAATGGAAAATCTCAACTTAGAGAACAAAGATCGGAATCCAAAAAATGGAATTGAAAGTTTAGCCTTTCCATAAGACCTTCAAGATATGCTTTTCTATTTAGAATCCAAAAAATGGAATTGAAAGCTTGGATTGCGGTTTTTCACCAAGCTCAAACACAAAAAACTGAGAGAATCCAAAAAATGGAATTGAAAGTCAATGCTTCTATTCCTTTTGCTACCACTCATTTTAATCCTTGAATCCAAAAAATGGAATTGAAAGTGAGAAGCAACATGAGGAGATTATGAAGGATCAGAAAAGAGTTGAGAATCCAAAAAATGGAATTGAAAGGGTTTTGTGGAGCTTGAGGTTGATGCTGTTGCGGATTTCTATGGAATCCAAAAAATGGAATTGAAAGTTAAAAAGGTAACAGTCACATCATAAAAGAGTTCACTGTTACCCAGAATCCAAAAAATGGAATTGAAAGATGTATCTAAGAAGGTTGATACCGAGGACAGCAACAAGGTATCTGAGAATCCAAAAAATGGAATTGAAAGTAAAGGACCCAAATAGCATTTTCTAACAAGTTTTTTCTTACCAAGAATCCAAAAAATGGAATTGAAAGGTGCAACATACTGTAGAATTCCATGAGCATGGTGATTCCCTGTGGAATCCAAAAAATGGAATTGAAAG
>NZ_JASNVW010000011.1 GCF_030186535.1 Ignisphaera cupida
GCTAAATTCTTTTTCAAGTTAACAGAAATGTTTTTATATTCGTTTATGTTTAACTAATATGGATAAAAAGAGTTGGTATGGGGTAGTTTGTGAGCACAGTTAAAAGGTTTTGCAGATCAGAAAGAGATAAGATGATTTGCGGAGTTTGTGGAGGGCTTGGAGAATACTTCAACATAGATTCAAACATTGTTAGAATAATCTTCATATTTTTAGCAGTGCTTGCACCCATCCTTATACTTGCTTACATAATTGCGTGTCTCATTATTCCAAAAAGAAGTGAGAAAGGGGAGTGTGAACCAGGTGCAGCAATGCAAATAACCATTTCTGATTTTTCAAAATCAATTCCCATGCTAATTGGTGTAGCACTAGTAGTAATAGGTTTTCTAATAATAGCATATGTTGCATCATCAGCTGCACTACCATCATTAACTGAGTGGCTATTTTACTACTGGTGGCGTGGAGGGAGAGAAACATTGTTGCTGTTTGAAATAGTTGTGGGAGTGTTTATTATGGTTATAGGACTGCTAATCATTGAATCAACTAGAAGATCTGCTTAAATTTTTTAATTACTATTCTAACCCTGTTTATATGCTATGACATCCACCTCTATTTTTGCACCTCTTGGCAATGCAGAAACTTGAACAGTTGTTCTAGCTGGTGGATTTGATTTGAAGTATCTACTGTAAACCTCGTTGAACTTGGGGAAATCACTTAAATCAGTTAAGTAAACAGTGACTTTAACAATGTCATCTAGTGTATACCCAGCGGCTTCGAGAATAGCCTTAATATTCTCAAAAACCCTAGTTGTTTGCTCCTCTATACCACCCACAATCAAATCACCTGTAGCAGGATCTAAGGCTATTTGACCAGAGACAAAAAGCCATTGACCAACCTTAACAGCTTGTGAATACGGCCCTATCGGCTTGGGGGCCTTCTCAGTAAAAACAATTTCCTTCGACATAATGTGCACCACAACAGAAAACAGGTTTGCATTATTAAAAACTGTTATAGCCTATTTACTCTAAACCTGGAATCCATAGATATAGTGGCTTGCCAACAAATTCTGAAAGATCATTCACCACTGAGCATACACCACCAAAGCTTATCTCTATTTTCCCAATTTTAAGATCTAAACCAAGAAGTTGCTGCAATAATCCCTTCGGCTTCTCAATTTTTATAAGCGGTGCATACTGGGGTAGACCAGCAAGCTCTTTCGCAATTTCAATTGCCTTATCCAGTGTGCCAACATCATCAGCTAGACCAACTCTCACAGCCTCCTCACCAAAATATATCTTTGCTTTAAAAACATCCTCATCCATTATCACCCTATGCTTCTTAACACGCTCAACAAATATTTGAGCAGTTTTATTCACAATCTCCTGAATAATGCTAAGTTCTTTTTGAGTTGGTGATCTATATGGGGATAGAATATCCTTGAACTCACCAGACTTAACAATAGTTATGTTAACACCAAGTTTATTTAGAAGCTCATTAACATTAACAATCATTGTAACAGCTCCAACAGAACCCACAATAGCATGTGGAGAAACAACTATTTTCTTTGCTGGTAACGCTATATAGTAACCTCCACTAACCAAAATCTCTGGAGAATAAACAACAACAACTTTATTCTCAGCCAACTTACTTAGAATCTGATATATCTCTTCAGAAGCAGCTGCAGAACCACCTACACTGTTAATGGATATTACAACAGCTTTTATTGATGGATCAGACAAGGCTTTGTCAACATAATACTTGACATCAGATGGTGTTATAGAGCCAGGAGAGAATATGTTGAAAGAGGAACCACTATAGCTAATAATTCCGCTAAGCTCTATCAAAGCAACCGAGCCAATACCTAGCCTTACAAGATTTTGAATATATCCAAGTAAAGCAAATCCAAAAACAATGGAGACAACCACGCCAACAGCTATCAAAACAATTAAATCTTTTCTTCTCATCAGTTAAACACCATCAAAATTTGCTTAAGTAAAATAATATATAGAAAAATTTTAAATTTATCTTGCAAAAATGTTTGAAGCATCATAGCTTAGTTAAAATCTCTCTAAATGCTGCTATTAACTCTCGTTCAATTATCCCATGACTTTCAAAATGCTTATTAGGATCCTTTGTCAATGTATAAACCCAATACAAGATGAAAAATCCGGTAACTATCGTTAGAATGATGTATAGAAACGTGCTTCTATCTGGAACAGTGGCAAACTCCTCTACTCTTCTTGTGAACCCCGGCAATCTCTCTCTAAGCTCATCAAAAATTTCAATTAGCAAAAGCTTCTCCTTTTCCGAATGTGATACAAAGTCCTTGTTTAGAAAGTGATAAACATAATATACATAGAATGGCACTATAGTTAGAATTGCATTAGCTAAGGCACTTCTCATTCTTGAATTGACTTCTCTAAACTCATTAAGTCTAGATTTAATTGCATATGACCTTCTAAACTTTAGCACTTCGGCAAGTTCTGCAATCGTTTCAAAGAGTGATAATGTTCTTCTAAAATGCTCATTTCTTCTCTCAACCCATTTATAGATCACATAAAGATTTATAATAAAGCCAATAATGATTATTGCAAAACCTGTGCCAAGCATTGAAATACCTGCTTGAAACTCAATAAATAAAGTAAATAATCCTATAAATAATATTATTGCGCCAATCACAATGAAAATTGTTGGTATAAATGGAATAACAATGTTCATTCTGTAATCAGTTTTTCTACTCTCTTCAACCAGTTCCTCAGCTCTTCTCAGCAAAGCCTCAGCTCTCTCCTTCTCATAAGACATACTCACAGCCCCAAAATTCTATACATGGCATTTGTATATAAAAATTTTGTTTATAAAAATCAATTCTGCTTAAAATATTCTTTTTACAACACTAAAATGTAATAGAATTGACATTCAATGGTTACTCAACTTTCTCAACTTTTATTCTGCTACCGCTTCTAACCCTTGAGAATATTGTTGGATCTCCCAACACTTTACCAACAATGTTCACTGGGCTTGCAGGTCTTATCTCATTTCTTGATCTGCTTGCTGGTGTTGGCCCCCAGAAAATGCATAGAGCGTTTCCAGGTGGCCAATAGGCAATTGTTCCCTTGTCAACAACTTCCCTAGCATTTTCCTCGGGTGCTGTTATAGGTGTTGAGAAATACACTTCGTCTCCCCATCTATAAGCTGTAGACTCTATTGGAAGAGCATCAACTATTTCTTTGTAGGTGTTTGGGCTGTGAGCATCGAATAGCTCAGCCTCTACACACCCAGTTTCCTCTGTGCATATCCTAATTCTTGTTACATTCATATGCATCTCCTTCAAGAAAATTGGGTGAGGAATATTTTAAGTTTTTGTCTTTAAATAAATAGGGAATTTTGCCAAGATGCAAAAATGTTTTGTTTTTAACAAAAATTTCATATGTTTTGCTGTTGCTAGAATACAACCACTGGTTTTATGTAGCTTTTTCTGCTTGTGCCTTTGAGTATGTTTAGTGCTTCTTCCAGGTCTATTCTATCGATTATTGTGTCTAGCTCTGGCATCTTAGCTATTAGCTCAACTGCTCTTTGTGTTGTGTATGGGTTTACAATTGCACCTGCTATTGTCACCTCCTTTCTGTATAGAAGGTATGGCTCTAGCTCAACTTTTTTACCTGGTGGTGCCACTCCGAATATGAGTATTTTTGCTTGTGGTGCAACAATATCGAGTTTGAATATTCTCGAAATAGCATTTATACTACCTGTAGCATCTATAACTATGTTGAATCCTCTTCCACTTGTGAACTCCATGGCGAATTTGTGTAAATCTATTTTCGTTGGATCTTCAACAGCATCAGCTTTAAGCTCAAAAGCTTTTTTAATACGCTGAGACTGAATCTCGAAAACAGCTATATCTGCTGATGTGATTCTTCTCAACAGAGCTAGGAACATTAATCCTATTGGGCCAGCACCAAAAATAGCTATCTTTCCAGACTCCCTAAAAGGCTTTATAACATCTAACCCGTGGAGAATACATGACAAGGGCTCAACCAAAGCAGCACGCTCAAAAGGTATGTTGCTAGAAACCCTATAGACTTGTGCAGCTGGAACAACAACTTTTTCAGCAAATCCACCAGGTCTTGTAACACCAACACCCTCCCAGTTCTCACAAAAATGCCTAGCCCCAATTCTACAGTAATAACACTTTCCACAAGCAATATTAGGATCAACAGCAACAAAATCACCAACAGACAATCCACTAACACCATCACCAACATCCACAACAATACCAGAAATCTCATGACCAGGTACAACAGGGTATTTCACCCTCGGCTCCTCACCTCTAAAAATATGCAAATCAGTTCCACAAACACCACAAGCCCTAACACCAACAACAACATCACCAACACCAGGCTTTGGATCCTCAACAACCTCTATACCACCATCAAAAGGTTTTCGAATAACAAGAGCCTTCATAAAACAACACCAGTTAATTGATTTTCTAATTGTAAACAGTTAAAAACTTATTAAAACGATAAATTTTTAAATCTTAATCATGTTATTTTTGGTTAGTCGGGTGAAATTTTGAGTAAACCTGTTGGAGCTTTAACAACTACTATATTGTTGGTCGTGTTAATTATATTATCCATTATATCAATAGCCTTGATATCTACATTACCTAGAACAGTGCCCACAGTTACAGTACCAATAACAGTACCCTCAGTAAGCGTATTAACAGTTACACAAGCTCAAGTAAGAACAGAAGTGAAAACAGTAACAGTTGGGCCAGGTGCTGGAGCAACTGTTACAACAACTGTGCCCACAACTGTTACTGTAACAGGTACACTTGCTGCCGCTCCTACATACCCATCGCTTGAGGAATGGGTAAAGAACATAGTAGCTAAATATAACCTTAAGGGTATAACGATAAAAATGGTTACTGAAAGCACACCTACAAGCCTATTCATACGAGATGTATTAGCACCAGAATTCTCAAAGGTGTCAGGAATAAATGCTATAGTAGAGACTGTATCATGGGATGAAATGTATAGAAAAACAGTAGCAACACTACAAGCTAAGACAACAGACTATGATGTGTTCTATATCGAGCAAGATATTGTTGGACAGTTTGGAGTATTAGGATGGTTAGAGGACTTGATGCCATATCTTTCTGACAAGGAATTGACATGGCCAGGATACGACCCTGCTGACCTATATACATTGAACCAATATTACTTTAGAGGCAAGCTTCTGGCAATTCCTTTTGAAGCATTCCTAAAAATATATGTCTATAGAAAAGACCTCTTTGAGAAATATGGGATAAAGCTTCCAGAAGTTCTAACCTGGGACTTTGTAAAGAATGTTGCAGAATTCTTTGGTGCAGGAACAAAGGAACCTGGAGTATATGGATGGGTTGCACAAGCAGCTTCTCACCCATGTCTATGGTTCGAAATGGTTGAAAGTATTTGGCCCACATTTGGAGTTCATTATTGGGGTATTTCAAATGATCTAAGTCATGTATACTTTAATAATACTTGTGGTAAAAAGGCATTTAGACTCTACATTGAACTCCTTAAATATGCCCCACCAGGTGTAACATCATATACTTGGGATGAAGTGGGAGCAACATTTACAAGAGGTGGTGCAGTACAAGGACTAATGTATGCAGAATTCTTTGGAACAATATTTAAACAGAATCCAGCCATGATAGGCAAGTATGGTGTTGCTTATCCACCAATTGATCCAGCATGTTATAAAGGTGGTTATATAGGATACTTTGATGGGGGTGGAATGGGTATTAACCCGTATATACCACGAGAGAGAAAGATTGCAGCATGGCTATTTATACAGTGGGTTACCAGCAAGGATAGTGTTAGGAAAATGGCTGAGGGTGTCACAACTACTATAGTTAGATGGTCTGTGATACAAGAACTAGGGCCAAAGCTTGATGAGAAATATGGTTATGGATATTGGGCGTTGATGATGAAAGCTATTAGAGAAAATGTCTTTAGAGGTGCTCCACCAACACCAACATATGATATTGCAACCACAACTGAGCTATTCACAACTCTACACAAAGCCGTTACAGGAGAGATGTCTCCTGATGAAGCATTAGACAAAGCTGCACAAATCGTATTATCAGTATTGGCAAAGTGGCGCGACGTATATGGAATATTACCACCATACTCGTAAGCTTTATATTAGGTTGCACATCTAGCTAAAAATTCAAAATATTTTTAAATTTTCTAAATAATGCAAAAGTGAGTTTATATAACCATGATAATAGTAAATGTTATATATGTTTAACATTTTTAAGTTAGGTACAGATAATTTTAATGCTAATAATATTCATGAAAATTTTTAATCTGAAGCCAAATATTTTGTATAATTAAATAAATTGCTTAGTAAAGTCAGAAAAGGTTCATGGTTATGAACTCTAAAACTAGAAGCCTAATAATATTGATGTTATTACCATGTTTAATGGTATATGTTATTTTAGCTCTTATACCACTTGGATTTACAATATGGTTATCTCTAATTAATATGTGGCGTCCTGGCGAAACACATTTGCATTTTGTTGGTGCAGAGAACTATGTTAAGATACTCACAGATCCCATGGCCATGTATTCTCTTAGAATAACACTAATATATACTGTTGTATCAGTTGCTGTAGAAGTGTTGTTAGGATTGGTAATAGGTGCTTTAATGTATGAAAGCATTTCTGTTAGAAGAACCTTAACACCAATTCTTGTTATACCATTGGGGATACCACCAATTACAGTGGGTCTGATATGGAGATTTCTTTTTCATCCAGATTTTGGTGCTTTTACATACTGGCTACGTACAACAACTGGTTTAAATATAAACTATGCTATTCATGGCGATCAGGCTTATGCACTAACTATAGTTATGGATATATGGCAGTGGACACCGCTAGTAGCATTTATTGTGCTTGGAGGATTACTTGCAATACCCACGGAATATGTGGAATCTTTTATGATTGATGGAGCTGGCTTCTTTAGAAGATTAACACATTTGTATATGAGAATGATAAGATCTAATCTAGTATTTGCCATTATCTTGAGGTTCATGGACTCGTTCAAGGTTTTTGACCAGGTGTGGATGTTAACACAGGGAGGGCCTGGTACAGCTACACAATATGTTAGCATATTTTTGTATAGACTAGGATTAATATCATGGAATTTGTCAGAAGCTGCAGCATTATCGCTAATAATACTGTTAATAGTTATTATTGTAAGCAATGTAGTTACTAAAATAATAAAGAGATAGTTAGGTGTCTATATGAAGAGGCAAACACTAATATATATAATTGTAATAGTGCTCATAGCATTTGCATACATATTTCCACTTTACTGGCTAATTACAACCTCTTTGAAAAGCTATATAGAGATATATGCTAATCCACCTTACTGGTACCCACCTAATCCATCGCTGCAATACTATCTTGATGCGTTCTATAAGTTCTTTGGTTTAAAATATTTGATTAACTCATTGATAGTTGCATCCACTAATGCAGCACTTGCAACATTATCATCACTATTAGCTGCATTTGTCATTTCAAGATTTCAATTCAAAGGCAAAGACACGTTGTTCTTCTCATTTGTATCAATGCGTATGGCACCACCAGCAGTATTTGCAGTGGCATACTATTACATGTTTTGTGTAACATTGGGTATGAAAGATCAGCTCATAGCACTAATAATAGTTTATTTGGTTTTCAATATTCCGATAGCGATATGGCTTCTGTTATCAGCAGAAGAGAATATACCGAGGGATTTAGACTATGTTGCGTCACTAGAAGGGTATGGCCCTCTATCTATACTTTTCAAGATTCATACACCAATAATAAGAGGTGTTATAGTAATTGCCTATATACTAACATTTCTCTTTGCCTTCAACGAGTATCTATTTGCATCATTCTTAACAAGTACTGAGGCGAGAACAATTCCAACAGGATTGCAGGGCATGGTAACTGTTGCAGGAGTTTATTGGTCTCAAATGGCAGCTTTGGGTGTGATTTCGGCATTGCCAGGAATAATAATAGCGCTTGTGACAAGAAGATACTTGGTAACAGGATTGACAATGGGTATGGCCTAGGGTGAAAACATGGAAAGTCTCAGAGTTCAGAACTTGGTTAAGAAATATGGCTCAGTAACAGCAATTAACAATATAAGTTTAGAGTTCACCCCAGGAAATATTATAACAGTATTTGGGCCTGCTGGATCAGGTAAAACAACATTGTTAAAGATAATGGCTGGGTTTGAAAAACCTGACCAAGGCAGAATATTTCTCGGCAACGAGGATATTACTGATTTACCTCCTCACAAAAGAAATGTGGCGTTTGTATTTCAAACTTATGCATTATTTCCATTCATGACTGTATACGATAACATAGCATTTCCACTTAAAGCAGCAAAGAAGTATTCTTCAGCAGAAATTGATAAAAAGGTCAAAGAAGTAGCGTCTCTACTTAGAATTGATGATATATTAAGTAAGTATCCACCTCAACTTAGTGGAGGTCAAAGACAGAGAGTGGCGATAGCCAGAGCTCTTGTAAAAGATGCTAAAATACTTTTATTTGACGAGCCTTTGACAAACCTCGACTACAAGATTAGAGAAGCAATGAGGGCTGAGCTAAAGAGGATACTTAGATATAGTAAAGATAAAATCGTTGTGTACTCTACTCCAGACCCTGTAGAAGCAGTTGCACTAGGAGATTATTTAGCAGTGTTGTTGTTTGGCAATCTAATACAATTTGGAGATCCGCTAGAAGCTCTTTCTAAACCAAAATCCATTGATGTAGTAAAGTACTTGTTCTATCCACCAGCAAATATGTTTGAAGGAGTTATGGTTTGTAAGGATACTGTATGTAATGTTAGATTACCAACAATTGATTCAAATGTGAGAATAGCAAACGTGAAGAAGATAAGTGGTGAAAAAGAAATTATTGTTGCTGTAAGACCTCAGGAGATGAAACTATACTTTGATGTTTCTTCTGGCATAACTCAAGATGTAATTGGGCTTAAGGGTACTGTTGTAACAAGTGAAATACTTGGTTCTGAAACATTAATATATGTATCTATTAACAATAAGGCCATTGTTAAAGTATTAATACCTGAGTTAAGACCTATAGAAACAGCCATTGAAGTGTTGCTAACTTTTGGATCAACAGATGTAATGATTTTTGATAAAGCTACTGGCAAGCTTATTTACTCACTAGGAGAGTTTATAGAGGGATGATAAATGGTTGAGATTAGAGTCGAAAATGTTACACATATTTATGGCGATAAAATAAAGACAGTTGCATTAAGAGATGTAAGTATAGTGTTTCCCAATGGCAAAATCATAGGTATATTAGGGCCTTCAGGTTGCGGCAAAACAACACTATTAAAGATAATTGCTGGTTTATTAAAACCCACAAAAGGAAGAATTTATTTCGACAATAATGATGTAACAGACTGGGATCCAATTAAAAGAAATGTAGCTATGGTATTTCAGTTTCCTGTTGCTTATGACATGACTGTGTATGATAATATAGCGTTTCCACTTAAAATACGTAGATATCCAAAAGAGGAAATAGATAGAAGAGTGAAAGAGGTAATTGAGGTACTTGGTATATCAAAAGAAATACTTAATACAAATGCTCGTGGAGCAGATCCATCACTGCGACAAAAAATAGCTGTTGCAAGAGCTATAGTGAGAGAGGCAAATGTTCTCTTGCTAGATGAGCCTTTAACAAATTTAGAACCACTTGTAAGAGTAGAACTAAAGTCTAAATTAAAAGAAATAGTACAAAAAATAAAGATCACAACACTATATGTTTCCCATGACCAAGCAGAGGTCTTAACACTTGCTGAAAAAGTAGCTGTAATGAATGAAGGAAGAATTGTTCAATATGATGATACATCGATATTGTATGAATACCCCAAAAACAAATTTGTTGGTTATTTCATTGGAAATCCTGGTATGAACTATATTAGTTGTGTTCTTGAAGAAGATTTCTTGGACTGTAAAGGATTTAGATATAAGTTAATGCCTAATGAAGTAGAAGCATTGAGAAAAGCTGGCAAGGAATTTGACCTGGGAATTCGACCCGAGCATATTAAAGTTTCAAGAGACTATGGTGAAGTAGAAGGAAAAGTTGTTGTAGTAGAGAAATTAGGCACAGCAATGCTATATCACATTGAGATTTCTCCAAATGTTACTATTATTGCAAAAACATATATGTCGCTTAATGTCAGAGAGGGAGATAGAATTTATATGACATTACCTCGTGAGAAAATCAGAATTTTTAGTAAAGATGGAGAGAGAATAGTTTAGATAAATTTCATTGAATTTGATTTCATTTAGTTAATTTATTTCAAATATTCACAAAAGTTTTTAACTATACATTTTATTCTTATTATGGAGGTGCAAATATGTTTGATCCAATAACAATTGCATCTACGTTTTACATTCGTGGGTTTAGGGCTCCTGGAAACTATATTCAGGGTAGGGGGGTATTAAGTTATTTGGGAAAGCTTGTTAAAAGATATGGTAGAAAGGCTTTGGTGCTTTCAGATTCTGATGTTAGGCGTATTGTTGGTGGTGTTGTTGAGGAGAGTCTTAGGAGGTTTGGTGTTGAGTATGTTTATGTTATTTTTAATAGGGAGTGTAGTTGGGAGGAGATAAACAGGGTTACTAAAATAGCGTTGGAGAATAGTGTTGATATGGTTATTGGTGTTGGTGGTGGAAAGACTATGGATACTGCAAAAGCTGTTGCAATACCAAATGAGCTTGCAGCTGTTATGGTTCCTACAATAGCCTCTACAGATGCTCCCACATCAGCTGTTTCAGTTATATATACTGAGCCTTATCCAGGTGAGTTTGTGGAGGCTATAAACTTTCACAGAAATCCTGATATGGTTGTTGTGGATACAGAGGTTATTGCGAAGGCGCCTGCAAGGTTCTTGGCTTGTGGAATGGGTGATGCAGCTTCTCATTATTGGGAGACTCGAGCTGTTTTTCAGGCTAATAAACCAGGCTATGTTTTTATGGACTATGAGAATAGGAGGGGGGTTGAGCCGCTAAAACCATTTGATTTACCACTTCACATAGCCAAGTTGTTGTGGGAAACACTGCAAAAGCATGGAGTAGCTGCAATGCATGCTGCAAAACTAAAGATTGTTACACCAAGTTTAGAGCAAATAGTCTATGCCAATACGTTGCTAAGTGGGCTTGCATTTGAGAATGGTGGCACGTCGTTAGCGCATGCAATAGGCAATTCGCTAAGTGTTTTAGAAAAGAAAATGAAGCCGCTGCAGTATCACGGTGAAATGGTTGCTTTTGGAACACTTGTTGAAATTCTTGCTGAGGGTGGTTTGGAGTATGCAGTTGAGTTCATTAAGTGGGCTCACTCAATTGGATTGCCTGTAACCTTTGAGGAGCTTGGTTTAAGGGATGTAACAGATGAGGATCTTTACAAGGTTGCTGAGAAGGTAAAGGCCACTTCAGAGTATCAGAGATTGGCATATGAGATTAGCTCTGATCAGATAGTGGCTATGATGAAAGTAGCTAATGAGATTGGCAAGAAATATGGTCAGCTATATCCAAGAGCTCCATACGAGTAATGCTAGTGATTAAAACCTTGGTGAGATTATGTCTCTAGAGTCTTTGCTCAAGGAGTTAGAGGGAACATCATTCAAAAAGCTGTTTAGTTTAGAAAATAGAGTTGCTGTAGTGACTGGTGGTGGTGGCGGTATTTGTAGTGCAATAGCCTATGGATTAGCGGAGTTTGGAGCAGATGTAGCCTTGCTTGACATCAATTTGAATAATCTGGTCATGGTCAAGGAGTTTCTGAAGAAGATATTCCCAAATAGAAGAGTTGAGGTATATCAAGTTGATGTAACAAACTATGAACAAGCAGCTCAAGTTGTTAACAAAATTGTTAGCGACTTTGGAAAAATAGATATTTTGGTTAATTGCCATGGAATAGGTCAGTGGGTTCCAGCTGAGGAGATGAGGTTAGAGGATTGGAAAAGAATGATAGATATAAACCTAACAGGGGTTTTCATAATGTGTCAACTTGTTGGAAAACAAATGATAAAGCAAAGATATGGAAAAATAATTAACATAGCATCGATGTCTGGCCACATTGTGAATACTCCTCAAAGGCAATCCCATTACAACACATCTAAAGCGGGTGTTATACACTTAACTAAGAGCTTAGCTGCTGAGTGGGCTCAATACAATGTTTATGTCAATAGCGTTAGCCCAGGATACACAGTTACACCACTTGTTGAAAATCTCTTGAAGGAGAAGCCAGAAATAGCCGAGGTGTGGAAATCCCTAACCCCGCTAAAAAGATTTGCAAAACCAGTAGACATAGTTGGAGCAGTAATATTCTTAGCATCAGAAGCCTCTAACTATGTAACAGGAGCGGATATTGTTGTTGATGGAGGCTACACCATTTGGTGAACATGTTTCAAATCTTGAAACTTTCTATCCCAAAATTTAGAACATATGCTTAGTTTTCAAATTCATTTTTCTAAATATTGAATTGAAGAAATTTCCAAAACAGAAAAGAGTTTAGCTAATCTTACACATTGTTCCCATATCTATGCAAGGTTTATCTGTTATTTTACAAAAGTTTAAAACATTGCTAAGAATTTTCTGCATATAGGAGGTTTTGGTTCCATGCGCTTTGTTAAGAGAACTGGTCCTGGAACAAGGTTAAAGGGCAAGGTTGTAGCAATTATTGCTGCTAATGAGTTTGAGGATATTGAGCTTCTCTATCCATTTGTGAGACTTAGTGAAGAGGGTGCAGAGGTTATAATAATACCTGTTAAAAAGGGTTTGCATCCAAGACCAGCTGATCCAAGCAAACCTGTTACAGGTAGGTATGGAACTCCAATACCACTAGAGGTTTTTGGTCTTGGAGAAAGATATGTTGTTAAAGAGTTGGCTGAGGTTAGTCCAGATGATATAGATGCTTTGATAATACCAGGTGGGTTTTCCCCAGATGCTCTTAGAATAGATGAAAGTGTTCTAGACTTTGTTAAGAGGGTTTATGAAAAAGGAAAAATAGTTGCTGCTATATGCCACGGGCCACAGGTGCTAATCTCTGCTGGTCTTGTTAAGGGTAAGAGGGTTACGGCATATAGAGCTGTAAAAGATGATTTGATAAATGCCGGGGCTACATATGTTGATGAACCAGCTGTTAGAGATGGGAACATCATAACTGCTAGAGTACCAGACGACCTTCCAGAGTTTTGCCAACTAATAATACAGGCTCTGTTGGAAAAGCCATAGAAACACAAATAAATTCTCTTTTTTCAAAATTCTCCACGGATATTTTTCAAGTAATGTTTTTTGTGAAACTTGATGAGATTCAGAATTGTTGAGTTGAATGTGAAAACAGCTTTAACAAAATCTGGTTTGCCTGATTTAGACTATGCTCTAAATCCATACATAGGCTGTGCACATGCTTGTTTGTATTGCTATGCTAGGGAGTATACAAGCAATGTTGAAATTGTGAGTAACTGGGGTTATGTTGTTGGTGTGAAGAAAAATCTTTTGGATGTTTTGAGTAGAGAGGTTAAAAAGGTTAGAAGAGGAGTTGTTGGGCTTGGAACAATAACCGATGGTTATCAACCTGTAGAGGCTTTGTATAGACTCTCCAGAAAGTCAATAGAGATTCTAGCTTCGAATGGGTTTAGAATAAGCATTCAAACCAAAAGCTCTTTAATATTAAGAGACATTGATATTTTGAAAAGCTATAGAGACTTTGTAGATGTTGGATTAACAATTACATCAACTAGAAACAGCTCACCAATGAAGTTTCTAGAGCCTTTCTCAACACCACCAACAGCAAGAATAGAAACATTGAAAAAACTTTCCTCAGAAGGAATAAGAACGTGGATATTCTATGGCCCAATAATCCCGGGATACAACGACAATATAGCAGAAATTGTTGAAGTGCTGAAAATAGCTAGAAAAACCAACAGCATTGTTTACTTCGATAAGCTAAGAGTTAAAAAGTTTATGTGGAAAAGCAAAGCATTAGCTCAGCTAGCTAGAGAAAGCCTTGAATACAACTGGGAAGAGTTCTTCAAAAAAATTCAAAAACTATGCAAAGAAATGAATATAGAATGCAGATATGGATTCGAAAATGAAAGAAACGAGAACAACAAAAAACTAGATACATATTTAAGAAAAACATGATCAGCAAAAGTTATATGTAACAGACCATATGTAATAATCCTTAAACAAAGTTTAGCAGGGGATATTTTGGAAGAATTAATAAAAGCATTAATAGCATTTGGATATTCAGTAATAATCCTAGCAGTACTTTCAATAGCTTTAAGTGGCGGTGAGATAATTAACTCCCCCCTAGTCATACTACTCATTTTTTCAATAATAATAGGTGTACTACTAATAATCCTAGCAATAATGATTGCCAAGGGAAAAGTCCAAGAATTTTTTGCCAAATTCCTCCAAAGAGAATAAGCTAAACCCAATTGCTACAAAAGTCAGTAGCAACAACATAACATGTAACACATTTTCAACTCTTTACAATACTAATTTAACAAAAACTTAAAAATAATTGAAAAAAGATTATATTTTTATTACAATTTATCTTCTTTTTATTGTCCATGCTATTGCGAATCCAATTATGAATAACACTATTGCTATTGCTATTGTTGTTGTCCATTCTGTTACTGTTTGTGTAATAGTTGATGTTGTTGTTGATAA
>NZ_JASNVW010000012.1 GCF_030186535.1 Ignisphaera cupida
AAGCGGAAGGGAATCTACAGTAGCACCATTTTCTATCATATGAGCAGGGCAATCAACATGTGTTAGCGTGTGGTCGTTTAGTATTAGAAGGTTGCTGTAGAAGCCATGCTCTCTGTGACTTGTCCATGTATGCACAACAGGGCTTATGTATGTTGGGTATACAGGTGACTTGGACTTTATAGTCATTGTCAAGTCAACTATTTTCATTTTATTCACCAGTTTTAGGGTTTTGCAAAAAGCTTTATTTGTTTAAATCCATACCTCCATTTTTGGTGGACAAAACATTGAGAAGTATTAGGGTTAGAGCATACTGTAGCTCTGCAAATCTTGGACCTGGTTTTGATGCTTTAGCTGTTGCTCTTGATGCTTTCTATGACGAGGTTGAGGTTAGGGTTGAGAGTGGCTCTGGAAAAGTGATTGTTGAAAGTGTTTACGGTCCTTACGCAAATCAGGTGAGCAATCCAACAACTGTTGTTGGAGCTGTCAAGGAGTTTAAGCAGTTTAAGGGGCTTGGATTAGAAGATGTTGATGTTGTTATCAGGCTTTTCAAAGGTGTTCCAATAGGCTCTGGTCTTGGTAGTAGTGGAGCTTCTGCAGCTGCAACTGTTGTTGCTTTAGCAAATTTGTTTTATCCAAGTATCAAACCAGAGGAAATGGTTTACATAGCTGGTTTAGCAGAGGCCTATGCAGCTGGCTCTCCACATTTCGACAATGTTGCTGCAAGCACACTTGGAAAACTAGTTGCATTAGCAATTTTGGATAAGGGACTTGTTGTTAAGAAAGTTGATTTTGATGCGTGGTTCGCTATTGCAATGCCTGTTAAAAACATTTTTGGCGAGGGAAAGACAAAGGCTATGAGGGAAGTTGTTCCAAAAACTGTTGAGATGCGCAAAGCAGTTGCTAACTGGAGTAGAGTTGCTGTTATGATGATTTCTGCTCTCCAAGGGGATTTGGAGACATTTGGAAAGATGATGGAGCTTGACGAAATTGTTGAACCTGCAAGATCAAAGCTAATTCCATGCTATGAAGAGGTTAGGAAAGCAGCAAAAAAAGCAAACAGTTTGGGTGTAACAATAAGTGGTGCAGGACCAAGCATAATAGCGCTTGCAAAAGACAAAAGCCATGCAAAAGAAGTTGCAGAAGCCATGGCAAATGCATACTCAAAATGCGTTGAAGCAATTCCAATAATTACAAAAACAGCACCACAAGCACACACAGTATAGTTATAGTTTTTTGCCTTTCAATTCCATTTTTGGATTTTGATCCTGCTTCTCTTGTTTGAGATTCTCCATTTGTGGATTCTTTTAGTGTTCACTATAAATTGTGTTGAATAGGGTATAAAAAATTTTTAAGCCGATTAAAGCAATGCAATTGCGATGACAATCAAGCATTGATGGTTTGAAGAAGTAATTACTGCAATACAGGCATTGCAGCAATAATATTCATAAACTTTAATTCTAAAGAATTGAGAAAGCTACAACGAAAGATTCTGTTCCTCAAACGAGTTCCACACCATGTGATGTAGGGCTAATCTCCTCCCAACCATAAAGGGCGAGGGCCCCTTTAGAGCGATTCATCGGTTCCCAGCATCTATTCGTTTTCACATCTGTCATCTGCTGAGCAGTTGGGGTGGTTAGAGATCCCCCATATGAATACTCTGGGTTGCCAACCCCTCATCGAATCCTTGGGAGCAACCCATCACCAAATAGTGAATATTATTAGCACTCATTATCGCGAAGAATATTGTGCGCAAAACTTATAAGCTTTCATCCCCACCACAAATGATGAGGCTTTCAGCTGTAACATGATTGATACTGGTGTAGAGCTGAAGGAGACAATAGCGCTTCCCCACTCACGGTACTTCTAACTTGATTTAATCATTTTTGATTCCGTGAGGGGGGTTGACCCTTGGTGTGGGGCTCACTGGCTTCACCCGCGCCTCATGGAGCACTGTCGAGCCCAATGCCACGAGACTCCCATTTGAGGATCTATCTCTCATCGCATAGCGGATCACAGAGACAAATAATTAAAAGCATTAACAAGTATTTTTAAATTCATTGCTTAACTGGGCAATAGCCTGGAATGTAGCCCGAATCAATGAGCCGCCCAAGGGAGCCCCACCATAAAGAGTGGGGAGGAGGCCAGATGCTTAGACAAAAGGTTAGAGCCAGAGTCTCTTAACAGTCTGCACTTTGTCAAGCTCTTTATCTTCACTCACAATAATGTTAATACCGTTATTGAACATAACTCCTAAATGTATTGCATCCGAGGGCTTTACGTTGTACTCGAGTAGAATTTTTGCAGCAAGCTCAAAATCATCTTCGCCTATGTCTAATATAGTAATATAGGGAAGAACAAGTGAGTTTAGGAAATCAATTGATACTTTGTATGGAATATTGTACTTCCTCTTCGAGACGTAAATGACTTCATCAAGTACTAGCACATCAGTATAAGGCTTATACTCACTTAGAATCTTGACATAAAAGTTCTCGTATGGTGCTCTCACGTTAGGGTTGACTATTGCATTGAGATATATTAACAATGGGGCATCTATGAAAACCCTCATTACTCAAACTCATCCTCTAGGAATGATTCAGCAGCCTCCCCCGGCTTAGGCTCTCTCCTTTCCTCAATTTCTCTAAGCCTCTTTAAATGCTCCTCAAAAGACCTCCACAATTCCTCTACATCGACCTTTCTCTTAGCTGGCTTAAGCACAATCCCATCCCTTATCTCAACTATTACCTCATCTCCTTCATCAATACCAACCGCCTCCCTAACAGCCTTCGGCAATATAATATACCCCTTCTTACCAACTCTCAGCTTCAAAGTCAAACCTGACTCACCCAGGGTTTAACTTAGTCAGAACAATATTTAAGCTTTATAGTTTTCGCATTTTATGGTTATCACACCTGTTATTCTGGGAGATCCCAGCATGTTCATTCACTCTATTTTCAGCATCTCACTTTCACACTAAGGTCTTTTCCTCACATAATATTAAACCCTAATAGGGTTAAGAGCGCGTTGTCTGTGCTTGGCAGTTGAGTTATTTAACTACCCGAATTACCTTGGGCATTGAGAGTATGGTAACCACACTCTCCCATTG
>NZ_JASNVW010000013.1 GCF_030186535.1 Ignisphaera cupida
TAAAGTTAATGGTGTAAATGTTTGGCCAACAGCTGTTGAAGAGGTTCTTATGAAAGAGCCTTTAGTGGCTCCATACTATCAAATTGTTATTGAAAGAGACAATGCCTTAGACAAAATGACAGTGTTTGTAGAATCTGCAAAGCCTTTATCTCCTGCTGATAAAGAGTTTTTGGAGAAAAAGCTTCAAAGGGACTTGAGAGAAGTTATAATTGTGACACCAATAGTTAAAATTGTGGAGCCTGGTACACTACCTAGATTTGATGGAAAACCAAAGGTTGTCATCGATAAGAGGTCTTTGTAGATGCCTAGAAGAAGAAAACTTGTTTTGGGTGAGGAGGGAACAACAGCATTTTTACTAGGCAATGAAGCTATTGCTAGAGGAGCTATAGAGTATGGAATAGGTGTTGCAGCTGCTTATCCAGGCACACCCTCTAGCGAAATTATTGAAACACTAGCTGATGTTGCTAAGGAGATTGGGCTATATGTTGAGTGGAGTATTAATGAGAAAACAGCATTTGAGCTTGCATATGCAGCTGCTATGAGTGGTGTTCCAAGTTTAACTGCTATGAAGCATGTTGGATTGAATGTTGCTTCAGATCCTTTGATGACAAGTGGGTATACTGGTGTAAAAGCTGGGTTCATAATTGTAACTGCTGACGACCCATATATGCATAGTAGTCAGAATGAACAGGATAACAGGTGGTATGGTCTCCATGCATACTTACCTGTTTTAGAGCCTTGCAATCCTCAAGAAGCAAAAGATCTTACTTACCTAGGCTTAGAATATTCAGAAAAATTTGAGCATCCAGTAATATTGAGAAGTGTTACTAGAGTTAGTCATGCAAGGGGATTGGTTAAGCTAGGAGCTATTAGAGGTCCTAGAAAAGTTGGGTCTTTTCCCAGGGAGCCAGCAAAATGGGCTGTTATACCAGCTCATGCAAGAAAAATGAAGATTAATTTGCTTGAGAAGTGGAGAAGAATTGAAGAGAGTTTTGCTGATTTTCCATATAACAGAGTTGAGGGGGAGAACTCAACTCTGCTTATTGTTGCATCTGGTATAGGCTATTCCTATGCCAAAGATGCTTTAAAGGTTCTTGGACTAAAGGCAAAGATTTTGAAGATAGCAACACCTGTACCTCTTCCAAGGAAATTAATTGAGAAGGCTGTTGATGAAGCTAAGAAGATTCTTGTTGTTGAAGAAACAGATCCTGTTGTTGAAATGCAGCTAAAGTCTATTTTATTTGATCTTCATATCAATGTTGAGGTTCATGGATCAGATTATCTTGGTAAAAGAGGGGAGTTGACAATAGATAGAGTTGCAGAGGCAATTGCAAAAACAGCTGGTTTTTCATGGTCACCTCCAAAACCTATTGAAGTTAATGTGTATATACCGCCTAGAAAACCTGTTCTATGTCCTGGGTGTCCACATAGAGCAACTTTCTATGCGTTGATCATGGCTGCTAGAGAGCTTGGTGTAGACCCAATCTACTCAGGGGATATAGGGTGTTATAGTCTGGGCATAGATCCTCCATTCAATGCTCAAGATGTTATAACCAATATGGGTGGTAGCATAGGTCTTGCAAATGGCTTTGCACAAACAGTTAAAGATAGACCTGTTGTTGCTATTATAGGTGATTCAACATTCTTCCATGCTGGTATACCTCCATTTATAAATGCTGTTTACAACAAAGCTCCAATGCTTGTTCTAGTGCTAGACAATGAAACAACGGCAATGACAGGTTTTCAGCCACATCCAGGAACTGGCTTAACAGCTGTTGGGGAAAAGAGTAAGAGGATTTATATGGAAGAGATTGCAAAAGCTGTTGGTGTAGACTATGTGGAGGTTTTTGACCCGTACAATACTCAAAATGCTATTGAGGTTATAAAGAATGGGCTTAGAGTTGCTATGAATGGTGGAGTAGCTTTTCTTGTTGCTAGAAGAGCATGCTCCTTGTTGGCATCCAGATTAGGGCTATTAAAAAATAAATACACTATAGATAGTAGCCTATGTGCCGGATGCTTAGTTTGTGTAAATACATTGGGGTGTCCAGCTATAGTTGTTGGAGAAGATAATAAGCCATATATACTCGAATCTCTATGCACTGGGTGTGGGGTATGTGCACAGATATGTCCGTTCAACGCAATAATAAAGAAGGAATAAGAATAGAATCTGTTTTTACTGGTGTTGGAGGTCAGGGAATAATCACTATGGGTACAGTGCTAGGTGTTGCTTGTAGTAGAATAGGTTTGAATATAGTAACTGCTGAAACACATGGAATGTCGCAAAGAATGGGTATGGTTGATTTCTTTGTTAGAATTGGTGATGTGGAAGCACCACTAGTTTCACTTGCTTCAGCAGATATTGTTGTGTCTTTGGAAATGATAGAGGCTTTGAGATCTGTTAGATATTTGAAGAAATGTGGATGGTTGTTGCTAAGCAATGTCTATCTTCCACCACCAAATGTTGATGATGTTCCACCGAAAAGAATAATTATTGAAACCCTGGAGAAGCTTCCAATAAAGTCTGTACTGATTGATGTAGAAGAAATAGTGAAAAAGTTGAAGGATAATCGTGTTGTTAACATGACTATGCTGGGAGCTTTCATGGCTGTTGACATTGTTTCAAAGATAATACCTGTTGCAATTGTTGAGGATGTTGTTGAGGAAATGCTTGGATCTACAAATAGAGAGGCTTTTATAATGGGCTATGAACAAGCCTTGGAAAAAATGAGAAGAGGAGAGCTAATTTCTAAAATGTGTTAATAAACTAGTTTGAGTTTTCAATAATGGTAACTCTCTTTGCTTTTCCCTCACTTCTTGGCAGCACACCAGGATCCACAACCTCGACTTCTGGTGTCACAATTATAACTTCTCTCAAATCTCTTTGAAGCTTCTTTGCCAATGCTTTCTTATCTTCTTCACTAAGCTTTGTATTGGATTCAACTCTAATCAACAACTTGTCATCATTTTCACGTCTCTCAACAATAATTTGATACTCATTTCCAATCAGTGGATTTCCAAGAAGCACAGTCTCTATTGCTAGTGGCCATATGTTAACGCCATTCACAATG
>NZ_JASNVW010000014.1 GCF_030186535.1 Ignisphaera cupida
TAATACATCTACCGCATTGTTTGCATTGCTGTGGTAACACAGGTTTTTGAATCCAAAAAATGGAATTGAAAGCATAGATTTCCTTGGGCTTTTTCTTTTGAACACTCATTGCATCACGAATCCAAAAAATGGAATTGAAAGTGAAGTTAGAAGTTGTTGTTGAAGATGTTGAAGAGCAAAGTCTTGGAATCCAAAAAATGGAATTGAAAGTTGCCTTTTGCTTATCCCCTTATAATGTCCACAACTGACTTGGCGAATCCAAAAAATGGAATTGAAAGTGCGATTTGGGCAATGTAGGGATTTGATGATGATGCCAATGGGAGAATCCAAAAAATGGAATTGAAAGTGTAGATTAGTCTTGTTCTACCATTTTCCTCAACAAGTCGAATCCAAAAAATGGAATTGAAAGAAACAGGAAACAACAACTACAAAACCAGCTGTTGAAAAAGAATCCAAAAAATGGAATTGAAAGTGTCACTGTTACCTTGAACTCTTTGAGGATTAAAATGACTTGCTGAATCCAAAAAATGGAATTGAAAGAAAGGAATAGAGACATAGCTTGCTACAAGTGTCTACATTCATGCTACTCAGAATCCAAAAAATGGAATTGAAAGAACACTTGAGCATCTACACTATGAACCTCTCACAATAGCTTTTGAATCCAAAAAATGGAATTGAAAGCTACCGAACCATTCGCACCGCCAAATCTGAGCATAATTAGCACACGGAATCCAAAAAATGGAATTGAAAGAACCCTGTAACCCACTTTCCTCAGTACCCACCTGTTGTTTGTTCTGAATCCAAAAAATGGAATTGAAAGATTAGCGTCATCCAATCGATTCCCGCAAACCTTCTAAACACTTGGAATCCAAAAAATGGAATTGAAAGCGATAGAATGTTTTTTCATAGCCGCCCCCGCCCCTCTTTTCAAAGCTCTGAATCCAAAAAATGGAATTGAAAGTGTCCAGGTTCATTAGCATAGCTGACAATGGTTTGATAAGAAGGAATCCAAAAAATGGAATTGAAAGGTGGTGCTGGTAGCTCACGAGCAATCACTGAGGTTTCTGGGGTGTTGAATCCAAAAAATGGAATTGAAAGACGCTATTATCATTAACTTCTACATCTAACTTGAAATACTCAAGAATCCAAAAAATGGAATTGAAAG